>NZ_JADYXF010000005.1:0-136696 GCF_015864385.1 Pseudoalteromonas sp. SWXJZ94C | reverse complement strand
CTCATTTGTAAATTGTTTAGATGTTCAACTTCTAAATCTATATCGTCGATATATAATGGATATAAATCCCTTATTAAAGGAACTGCCTTAGATATAATGAGAGACAGACCATCACGTAACGCTTCATCATTTATTTTTCTTTCATCATCATTAAGTTCTAAAAAGTCTTTTTTCGAGCTTTTAATATTTCGTAAATTAAAAAAAGTGACTGCAATCACTCTCCACTCTGCCTTTTGCATGTAGTCATCGTAGTTCATGTACTTGTTGAAGTTTTTATCATCTGTGTTATTTGTATAGTTAAGATAAACCGAATAATGGGTTCGCCCTAAGTTGTCTTTTTTATTTTTATCCGCTTTATAATTATCGCCATTTGTTCTTATTTGAGGCACTGATTTTATTAGCTTATTAACTGCCAAATGTAAAGATGCCATTAGTTCATTCATAAAAATTCCTTAAGTAAAATTTTGAGCTCAGTAATATAGCTTTTAAGTAAAACGTGTAGCCTCTCAAGGGGCTTTAACGGACTATATAACTGATTGAGAAGCTTAAACATAGCTCACTTCTTTGGTGTCGATATTATGTGTTTATTATGTATGTGGCGTACAGCTACGGTCTTTTAAAATACGTTTAGTTGATGCAGGGTGGTCTTTTAATGCTGAAATTGGTCTTATTGGTCGGGTAACAAAATTCCCAACACAATTAGGACATTGATTATTTAAAATTGTTCCACACAATTTGTACAAAAAGTGCATTCAAAAGAACAGATATCCGCTTCTATTGAGTTTGGGGGTAAATCCTTATTGCAACATTCACAGTTAGGTCTTAATTCTAACATTTAAATCTCTATTTTAAGAACATATAGCACTTAGATAATAAGGTAAGTAATGATTGGCTATATGTTGGATTTTACCAACGTTAAGCGGGATGACTCAATTGTGAGTCAATATTTTTGATGTTTCCTTAAAAATATTGATATGTATATTGCTCATTACTTTTAGTGATTGAACAGACGATTTAAGCTTGTTTTTTCATCATCAATTAATAGGAGAAATTTTGAAGAACCTGAAATATAACTTTCAAAATCAAATAACGAAATAGGTTTAATATATCATTTATGCGTAGAGTAAAGCTCTTCGATACTTCGTTGATTTATTTAACCAATAGCTTATTCGTATTTGCTTTAATATGGCATTTTTAATGCCACGCCCATAAACTTTGCTCTCAGAGCTGAAGGTATTTGTAATAGGCGCGCACAAACTATGTAGTGGTCAATAAAATAATTAATGATTTACAGCCCAAAATAATCTTGGAATATAAATAAGATTAGAAATTGTGACACAGTCTGGTTGAAACTAGATGATGCCTCAAAGGTGTCAGAGCAAATTGATGGGGTTTAAGTTCAGGCATATACCAGACTCAGTTACTGAGTCTGGTATATGCTATAAAAAAGCTCGTTATTATATTTTTAAATTAAAGCTGTTGTTTACCTAACAAACATCCAAATACCGGCAGCTATCATAAATAAGTTTTCTGTTAGGGAGATAAACCCTAGTGGTACGTTACTGTCACCGCCTACACACGCACATTTTAGCTCTCGTTTATCTATATAGACTGCTTTTATCACTGAAACAGCCCCAACCCCACCTATAAATAATGAAATAGGGGCAATAACATAGGCTGGTAATCCGGCTATCATTCCAATGCCAACAAATGCTTCTAAAAATGGGTAAACATAAGCGTACCTAACTACTTTCATAGCGACTAAATCATAGGTTATAAATGAATTAGTAAAGCTAAATAAGTCTTGAAGCTTTTGTATTGCTAACACTGCCATTGTTAGGGCTACAAACAGTTCAGCGGTTTGCATTGATAATAAGCTATTATCCGATGCAAAACTAAATGCCACACTAAGCAAAAAACTAACTGAAAAAATCGCAATTACGGGGGTGTAAGTTGTGCCTTGTTGAGCAGCTTGTGGCTTATTAAAGTAATCGCGTAAATCGTCGTAGCCACCAATACGTTTATTATCAATTAATGTTTGAGGTGTAGTTTCTACACTGTGTTGTTTTTTAAATTCATCTGTTTGCTCTCGAGAAGTTAAAAGCTGATCATCAACTGTATATCTCTCTCGCTCTAGTAGGTCTTTTGATTTTAAACCAAACGGACAAATATGCTCATCTGTTGCCATTCTAAAAAGTTGGGCTGATTTACTCATGCTTTACTCCTTATGTTATGTGGTTTATTTATTTATTTGAATTGAAATTTGGAACCGCTCTTAATTGTGCTTGAGCATTGGTTTGTGCAATGCCGTTTTGCTCTATATCTTTTAGGAGCCATTGCATTTCTTTTATTTCTCGCTCTTGGGCTTCAATTATATTTGTAGCTAGCTTTTGAACGCGTTTATCTTTGATTTTTGATCTGTCACTGGTGAGTATGGCAATTGAGTGATGTGGGATCATCGCCGACATCCATGAGCTATCAGCAACAGTCGCTTGTGAGCGAACTAAAAATAAACTTCCCGCAAATACGGCAACACTAGCAATGAGTACTGCTATATTTTTCTTTTTATCTTTATACATATTGAGCATGAAAAGCAGCATTATCACTGCCATCGCGGCTCCCATATAAAGCGCCATATAAGTACGAGTTTCACTAAAATAAACATGACTAAGTTGGTAGGTGTTCAAATACATCAATACAAACATGGTTATTGTGGATGTTGCTATCATTAAACAAAATTTTGAATAGTGTGACATTGTATTGCTCCTTGTAAGTTACCTATTTTGTTTTTACATGTGAGTAATTTTTACACTATTAAACTCACAAATTAGTGTTTTCTGGTATGTAAAATAAGTATTTAATAATTAACTCAAAAAATTATGCCGTTAAGCTAAAATTGCTCGTTAGATTTACTTATGTATCTGTAGGTTTCTTCATTTGAGTTGTTAGTGAGTAGTTCAATATTATATTTGTGAAATATACCCTTCATTTCCATTCCTGGAGTGCCAATAGGCATTCCTGGTACACTTAAACCTGTAATGTGCGGTGCGTGTTGCCCAGATAAAAATTGTTTTATATATTTAGCGGGAACATGACCTTCAAATACAAATCCATCGGCTGAAACGGCTGTATGGCATGAACGCATATTAGGTTTTATTTGATACTGAGATTTAATCGACCCCATATCATTAACGTTAATTACTTTTGTTTGAATATTGTTTTCGCTCAAATGAGCAATCCACTTATTACAACATCCACAATTTTTACTTTTATAAACGGTAAGCTCAATTTTAGGTTTTTCTGAATTATCATAAGTTATTAATGCTTTATGTTGTTTTTCGATACTTATTGTAGAAAATGACATAGTTAACGATAAAAATAACGCTGAGGTAATGTAGATTACTCGCATTGTTAACTCCTTAATTTGACCAATGAATATGAGTGATTTTCCAACCTGTATCGGTGTTTTTTAATGTGATTGATTCCATTCCCATAGACTTAATATCTTTTCCTTTGTACTTTCCTTGAGTTTCACTTCTTGAAACTGAGTAAGCTATGTCTCCATTTGTGTAAACTTGATGCTCTAGTAGTTCACTATTAACTGCACTTAAGAATTTCATATCCGCTATCATATGATGGTTCGCGTATTCATCTGCAGAACGCTCAACACTTCCGCCTTCAAAAATGATGACATCGTCGGCTAGTAATTTACGTGCAGCTTCGCGATTGCCTTGTTTTAGAGATGCATGAAATAGGCTGACTGTCTTTGCAGCTTCGCTATCAACATTGACAAAAGCCCAGCCTTTTTTTGAATGTTCTTCATCGCTATGTGCACTAACAGCAAAAGAACTAACAGCGCTAAAAATTAGTAGCAATAAAATTTTTAAGTTAGAGGATTTAATTAACATACGTTTTCCTTTTTTATTAATCGTTAAACAGGCGGACCAACAAGTGTGGTAAATACACTTGTTGTAATAAGCACAAACAGGGCAATTACTATTTCAACAGTAATCGAACGTTTTAATATACTTATATGGTGTTGTTGAGTGATTTGCGGGACTAAAAAAAGCTTATGCCATGCACCTAGTAACAGCATCGCGCTGACGAGTAACAGCTTTAATAAAATTAGTTGCCCATAATTTGATGTAAACAATGCAGAAAATGACTCTAGGTACTGCAGGAGCAAAGTTAAGCCCGAAATAAGCAGTACAAATACAATAACAATAGCGAGTTGACCAAAGTAATGCATTAACCGCTTTACTTCACTGGTAGGTAGTAAAGTGCAGCTTTTGTAAAGCGGCCACAATGACCCTAACCAGCTCGCAATGGCAATAAGGTGAAAGGTTAAAATACTTTTCACTAACCCATTTTCATTTGCACTGTGCCCAGTAAAAGTGAAGCTATAAGCGATAAACCCAAGCATGATTAGTATAACGGCACCGTTTTTATAACCTGCTACGTTATCATCTGATTCCACATTCCACATACATGCGCTAATTAGAGCAATAATAAGCGCTGGTATTCTAAACGTTGCTTGGTCACCTATGACTGATTGCCAAACAATTTCAAGCATAAAGGGGTCAAACATTCCCATAAAGCCTGATTCAGCCATTGCTCCAGCTTCTATTGGTACTTGTAAAAGTGCAGCAATACTACCTGTAACTACACACGTAATTTGCCAACGTTTTAATAACTGATAAAAGCTAATTAAGTGATGCCCTGCAACATTGCTGTTGCCACACATAAAGCGCATTAATAAAGTGCCCGCAAGCCCTGCAATTGCGATATAGCTTGCTAGTTTTAATAATAGTAAGAGTACTGACCATTCACTTAATTGCATTATGTTGCTACTTAATGATTATGTTTGCTGTGGGTATTAGATTGTTCTTGCATCATCTTATGCGATTCACTTTTGTGTACCATAAATCTAAACGTGTCGGTCATTTTATGTCCATCACCACCGAGTGCTGTCCATTTAACCGTGTAAGTGCCTTGGGCTAGGCTCGGTAATGACCAACTAAAGTCTGTGCTTGGGGTGGAGCTGGGTTTGAAATCAAAGTTTATTGATTTATTTTTTTCATCTTTGATGATGACTTTTGCGAGCCTTACTTCACCACCAAAAGTTAACGAAAGTTGCTCTGGGCTTTTCATTAACATGGCTTCTTGCGCAGGTGTTGATTGCTTGAGTGATATATGCGCTGATGCGGAAAATGTAAGCACTAAACCTAAAATGGCTACTGCAGAATTAAAAAACTTCATAATTACCTCTTATTTAAAATGATTAAAACCAAAATTTAATACCCGCAACAAATGCGGTGTTGTTGCTACTTTGTCCACTTGATGTGGCATAGTCGGCGGTATTGCCAAATTTATTGCTCCATTCAACGCCAATATAGGGCGCAAACTGGCGTGTAAATTCATAACGAACCCTAAAGCCAATCGCGCTGCTTGATAGGCCACTTCCAAGTTCGTTTTGTTTATCGTTTTTGCCATAAAGTGTAATTTCGGCTCGCGGTTGTATAATTAGCTTTTGCGTGAGTAGTAGTTCGTACTCTGCCTCTAACGTAAATGCGGTATTGCCTTGCTCACCTACGTACGCTGTCATATCAAGTTCAAACCAATAAGGGGCTAAACCTTGTAAGCCAAAAGCCAACCATTGCCGATTTTCACCTTCTTTATTGTAATCAAGACGAACACCTGCTTGAGTATCCCAATATGCTGATACGGCGTGACCCCATAAAATATCGGTTTGGTTTTCTTCAATACTTCCTTCGCTGAAATCACCCTCGGTTTTAATTACCAATCGATCAAAGGTAGTGCCGTACCATGCTTGTAAGTCAAACACACCTGCGTTTGCTTGCTCGTTATATTCAAGACGATCGCCTAGTAATGCGTAAAATGGATGCTCATCAGCGAGTGTTAATCGCTCATTGCCCTCAAGCGCATATGGGCCTTCTGTTAAAGTTGTTCCCCCAGAGTAAGCATGAGGGTCTCTTGCATCTTTAGGTGCACTTCCTCCTTGTGGTTGCATCTTAGCGCTATTCATTTGTGCCATTTCACTTTGCGCTAATAAAGGGAAACTAATTAATGAAGCCCCAGTTAACATTAATAAACCTAATGATTTAGATAGTTTTAATTGTTTCATGATACGACTACCTCTCTAAACATACCGGCATCCATATGGAATAATAAATGGCAATGCCAAGCCCAGCGACCTACATCGTGAGGGGTGGTTAAAAAGCTGATTCTTTGTGCGGGTTGAACAGGAATCGTATGACGTCGCACTTGCACATCACCTTGCTCGTTTTCTAAATCACTCCACATACCATGCAAATGCATAGGGTGTGTCATCATGGTATCGTTTTGTAAAATAACTCTTAAACGTTGGTTATGCTTCATATGCACTGGCGTGCTTTTACCAAATTCTAAGCCATCAAATGACCAGCTATAACGCTCCATGTTGCCGGTTAAATGCAGCTCAATTTCAGCTTCTGGCTCTTGCTGGTTAGTGATCCCTTCAAGTGAGTGTAAATCTGCAAGTGTTAAAACACGGCGACCATTTTTACGTAAACCAATACCAGGATCATCAAGATTTGTTCTAGGCATATCAACGCGCATATCAACTGAAGCTCCATACTCCGTTTTTGCATGACGCACTTTAGAGCTGGCAACCGCCAATGGGTTTTCAGACATACCATGTTTGCTATGATCCATCGCCATTGCACCGTGCCCCATAGCGCTATGATCCATTTCTTTAGAGTTCATACCTGACATGCCAGCCATTGCAGAATGCTCACCGCCGTGGGTCATATTGCCCATCATATCGGTCATCGTTAACCATTCAACAGGGTCAAGTGCAGGTACTGGCGCATCAATATTAGGCGAGCTTGATAAAGTTCCTTTTGCGTAACCAGAGCGATCCATACTTTGAGCAAAAATAGTATAGGCATCATTTTTAGGCTCAACAATTACGTCGTAGGTTTCACCAGGGCCGAATCTAAATTCATCAACTGTCACTGGTTCAACGTTTTGCCCATCTGCTTGTACAACCGTTAGTTTTAGCTCGGGGATACGCACGTCAAAAAAGCTATTACTAGAGCCATTAATAAACCTTAATCTAAGCTTTTCACCGACTTTAAATAATCCACGCCAGTTTGCCATTGGAGTACTGCCGTTCATTAAAAAAGTCATTGCTGATGCAGATAAATCAGCTAAGTCTGTAGGATTCATTCGCATCTGATTCCACATTTTTCGGCGCTGTAGAGCATTTGAAATACTGCTGCTTGAAACGTCATCGAAAAACTCTGGAACAGTGGGTTGATTGAAGTTAAATACATCACTCTGTACTTTTAATTTACGGAACAGCGCCATTGGGTCATCATCAGTCCAATCAGATAATTGAATAACATGCTCGTTATCTGCACTAATAATATCGTTTTCTCGCGGCTCAATAATTAAGGCACCGTACATACCTGTCATTTCTTGAAAGCCACTATGTGAGTGATACCAATATGTACCGCTTTGTTGCAGTTTAAATTTATAAACAAAGGTTTCGCCCGGCATAATGCCTTTAAAGCTGATACCTGGTACGCCATCCATTTGATACGGTAAAATAATGCCATGCCAATGAATTGAACTCGGTACTGATAATTTATTTGTTACTCTAATAGTAACGTCATCGCCTTCTTTTAGGCGCAAGGTCGGGGCGGGTATAGATCCATTGATAGTTGTCGCCATACGTACTACGCCAGTAAAGTTAACCGGCGATTCATCTATAACCAGATCAATTACTTTGCCGCTAAGTTCGGGCACAGTGCCTGTTATTGTTCCTGCTACTAAAGATGATGCAGCATGTAATACGCTCGGAAAAGCAGCAAGTACACCTCCTGCAATTAAGCCTTGAACAAATCGTCTTCGTGGTGTGCTAACCTGTTGTGATGACTTTTTAAACCCCATTTCCTTACTCCTTCATAGCAGAATATGTATTGAGTATAGAAAATAGACCTGTCTTTAACATGACGCGAACATTACAAAGTTGTAATCTTGGTGTCATGTTGCTGTAGTGACAGATACTGCATAATATTTGCAGAGGTAGTTGTTAGGACTTTAATGAAGGAATTGTATGCGCTTATTAGTTGTTGAAGATGAAGCAAAAACGGGAGATTATTTAAAACAGGGACTAAGTGAAGCTGGTTTTCAGGTTTCTTTGGCACGCAATGGTCTTGACGGTCATCACCTAGCAATGACCGAATTATTTGATGTAATAATACTTGATGTCATGTTACCTGACGTATCCGGTTGGAAAATTTTACAGTCGCTACGTGAAGCAGATAACAAAACCCCAGTACTATTTTTATCTGCTCGCGATAGCATAGATGATAGAGTAAAGGGGCTCGAACTTGGTGCTGATGACTATTTAATAAAGCCTTTTGCTTTTGCTGAAGTTTTAGCAAGAGTACGCACTCTTATTCGCCGTGGTGCAGTGCAAACAGTTGACGATATACTGATCGTTGCTGATTTAGAAATGGATATTCCAAAGCGAAAAATACAACGTGCAGGCAAGCGTATTTTATTGAGTAATAAAGAGTTTAGCTTACTTGAACTATTGTTACGGCGCGAAGGTGAAGTACTGCCACGTTCGTTAATTGCTTCTCAAGTATGGGATATGAATTTTGATAGTGACACCAATGTGATTGATGTTGCCATTCGTAGGCTAAGAGCAAAAGTTGATGATGACTTTACTGTTAAATTAATTCATACAGTTCGTGGTATGGGCTATAAATTAGAAGTTGAAACTGATGACTATTAAGTCACGACCTTTATCACTTACGATGCGTGTTGTGTTGTTTGTGGCTGTAACCGTTATTGCGTGCTTAACTTTAGTTGCCTCTTTAATAAATAGTTCGATAAAACATCATTTTTTTCAGCAAGATAGCAGTGAACTACATGTTATTAATCAATCTATTGAATTTGTTTTAACACAACAGTATAAATCAAACCTGAAACTTAAAAATGAATTATCTAACGCTGTAGCGGGTCATCACGGTGTTTACTATCAGGTAAATACCGCAAAAGGAGAGCTGATTTTTCAAAGCTCTGAACGAGATTTTAGTGATTTTGCAATGAGTGCAAAGGCTTCAACTGGCTTTAACCGTAACAACATTATCTCATGGCAAAATGATACTCACACCTACCGAGCTCTGGTGAGTAATTTAAGTACTGGGCAACAGCAATACAAGATTACTACAGCGATAGATATGAGCTTTCATTTACACTTTCTCAATCAATTTCAGCAAAGCCTTTGGGCTATTATGTTTGGTTCAGCGGTACTCATTTTATTGGTGGCTTGGTTTGCTATACATCAAGGATTAAACCCTTTACGAGGTTTAAGTCAGAAAATGCATGATATCCAAACTAATAAAATGGATGTAAGGCTTGATGAAAATAAAGTGCCTATTGAGCTTGTTAATATGGTGCAGTCGTTTAACTCAATGCTCGACAGGCTCCAAGGTGAATTTATTCGCTTATCAAATTTTTCTAGTGATATTGCTCATGAACTACGAACTCCACTCACAAATATAATTACTCAAACACAGGTTGGATTATCTAAAAAAAGGCAGTTGGAAGAGTATCAAGAATTATTGTTTTCTAACTTAGAAGAACTTGAGCGATTAACTAAAATGGTTAGTGATATGCTTTGGCTCGCAAAAACTCAAAATGGGCTAATTAAACCCGTTCAAAACACTCTAAAAAGCCATGATGAAATTGAAGCGTTATTTGAGTATTTTGACGCTTTGGCTGAAGACTCATTGATTGCATTTGATAAAAAAGGTGAAAACCTTTGTTTTTATTGTGACAAATTACACTTTCGCCAATTATTATCAAACTTACTATCCAATGCAATTAGGTACGCCCCAAAAGGCTCATCAATCACAGTAAACAGTGAGATGATCACTGCTGAAAAAATATGCATTTCAGTGATTAATACAGGGGAGAGAATACCTTCTGAGCATTTACCTTATTTATTTGACCGCTTTTATCGACCCGATAAGTCGCGCCAACGACACAGCGATGGAGCCGGTTTAGGGCTTGCAATAGTGAAAGCTCTAGCGCAAGCAAACGGTGGCGGTATAGAGGTCAGTTCAAACAATCAAACTACCAGCTTTAAGGTTTATTTAAATTTAGCTAAAAGCTAAATATTAAAATCGATTAACTCAATGTTTGCTTGTTGCTCAAACCAGACCATTTTAATAGCTAAATCAGTTTAATAAACGTAATTACTAATTGAAATATAATGGCAAACACACCCCGCTATAACAAATAAATGCCAAATTGCGTGGCTAAATTGCGTATTTTTAGCACTGTAAAAAAAGGTGCCTAAGCTGTAAAACACACCACCGGCAAGTAACCAATAAAGTGCTTTTACATCAACTATTGAATAAAGCGGATATACAATGGCAAGTGCAAACCAACCCATTAGTAAGTAAGTTGCGAGTGATATTTTTTTATTACCATTTTTTACAAGTACTTTATAGGCAACGCCTGCCAGTGCCACAGTCCAAATAAAGGTAAGCGTTGCCCATGACCAAGTACCGCTTAACGAAATTAATAAAAAGGGGGTGTAGGTGCCTGCTATTAATAGATAAATAGCGCTATGGTCGCACTTTTTATAAAAGGCTCTTAAGCGAGGTTGAATACTGGCATGGTATAGGGTTGATGATAAAAAAAGTATGAATAAGCTACTGCCATAAATAGCAGTACTTATATAAGCTTTAGTGCTGGTGGCTTGATTAAATAAATCCCACATAACAAACACAGCAAAAATAATACCTAGGGCGTGGCTAATTACGTTTAGTTGTTCTTCTTTTTGAGAATAGGGCGCTTGAAGCGACATAAAGGATACCACCACTGTTTGAATGAATTTAAGTGTACAAGTGTGCGCTGAAAGTTTCAATGCTCGATTTAGAGCCTTTATGCATATTTTTATTGTTTTTCATAAAGTTAAAATACTTGTAAAAGGACCTCGTGAGTAATGAGGAAAAATGGTCATTGTACTCTAATTCATAGTACCTAGCTTAAAGTACTCTAGCTCAAAGTATTTATAGCGAAGCCGATAACTTAACTTGGTGTGGTTGATGTTTTACTTTAATTTACTAAATTATTTTTGTTTGTTCTTAGGGCGTGTTGAACTTTGTGCATTGAACCCTTCTGGCAGCGCATGTTTGGTATTTATGCTGCGTTATCGCCTATTTATGGGGAATAACCACACTACATAGACTCTGCCTTGCCTAAAAACCAAACATACTGCTGTAAACTCAACCACCAAAGAACAACACGCCCTTGTGCTAAATTAAAAAGTAATTACTCAGAGCTAAGTAAAATAAAAGTCAGTAAAACATACCGTGCTATATAGGGTAGTGGTTTTATATTTGTTACAGATCAGCTTGTTTTGTTGGTATAGCGTTAACACTTGGGTTTGATGAACAATAATACATTTAACTACTTGATATTTTAATTGAGCCACTGCAAAGTGGCTTTTTTATGTGATCACTTTAAAGTGAAATTTATATTAGGTAAAAATGAAACAAGATATTAAAGCTGCGCTATTAACCGCTGTTATTTATCCGGGAGCAGGGCATTTTTTTCTAAAAAAGAATCTTATAGGTGCTATTTTTTCGGGTGTATTTTCGCTTCTTTTAATTTTAACGCTTAAAGATATATTTGCTATTGCACAATGCACAGCCAATGAGATTGTCTCGGGGAAAATACAGATGTCGGTAACTGCTATTTTAAACGCGGCGCATGAACCCTCTGCCGCTTGTGCTAAATTAGCAGAATATAAGTATGTACCTACTATGGTTGTTGTGTGGGTGTTAAGTATTGTTGATGCGTATCGCTTAGGTAGAAAGTTACCTGCGATTAAAGCCGAAGTTAAATCATAAATAATTTGAAAGCTAAGTTTCAAATCTATTCAGTAATAAAGACTAAAATTTACTCAAAGTTAAGTTAGCACTAATCATATTCCTTCTAAATATTAGTGGTTATTTTTATTAGATAACCATTAATTACCATTTATACATTTAATTATTACTTTTTTTTAACGTGTTTTTGTTTCTAAAATGTGTATAAAAAGCATGAAAACCTACTTAAAATCTTTAATCTCCTCTGAAAAGTTATTTTTTAATTTACTTTTTAAAACATAACGTTTTCATTTGTACCTATTTATTCATTTAATGTTAATAGTGTTCTGATACTTTACACCGGTAAAAAATTGAGACTACACTCCTTTAGTGCTTAGTTTTTATGAATGCTCTAATACATTAGGCAAAATGCCTGATTATTTTATTTAAGGAAAATATTATGAATAATAGTTTAAGTAACCACAAGAAAGGGACCTTTAAGGTTACGAGTTTATCTTTAGCTTTATTATTAGGTTTTTCAAGCCTTGCGAATGCAGCCGTTGAGCCATTAAACGTGAGCGGAAATCAAATATTAGCTAATGGAGAAAGTGTTAGCTTTGCTGGTACTAGTTTATTTTGGAGTAATACCGGTTGGGGTGGCGAAAATTTTTACACAGCAGACACCGTTGCCAAGGCTAAGTCAGAATTTGGTGCAACAATAATTCGTGCTGCAATTGGGCATGGAGCAAGTGCTGGTGGCAGTTTAAATTATGATTGGGATGGGAATATGAACCGTCTTGATACTGTTGTTAATGCTGCTATAGCACAAGACATGTACGTTATTATTGATTTTCATAGCCATGAAGCCCACACAGATCAAGCAACAGCCGTTCGCTTTTTTGAAGAAGTTGCAACTAAATACGGTGAATACGATAACGTTATTTACGAAATTTATAATGAACCACTGCAAATATCTTGGGCTAATGCCATAAAACCATACGCAGAAACCGTCATTGATAAAATTAGAGCAATTGACCCAGATAACTTAATTGTTGTAGGTACGCCAACGTGGTCACAAGATGTTGATGTTGCGTCGCTAGATCCAATTGATCGCGCTAATATTGCATACACTCTTCATTTTTATGCAGGTACACATGGTCAATCTTATAGAGATAAAGCACAAACAGCTTTAGATAACGGAATTGCTTTATTTGCTACCGAATGGGGTACTGTTAATGCTGATGGTAATGGTAGTGTAAATGTAAATGAAACTGATGCATGGATGGCATTTTTTAAGACAAATAATATTAGCCATGCTAACTGGGCTCTTAATGACAAAAATGAAGGCGCTTCTACTTTTACTCCAGGTGGAGGTTGGGACTCATTAACTGCTTCTGGTACAAAAGTTAAAGAGATTATTAAAGGTTGGCAAGGCAGTGGTACCGGTAATGGTAACGTTAATCTAGATAGCGATGGTGATGGCGTAATAGATAACGTTGACCAATGTGATAACACACCATCAGGTACAACTGTTGACAGTATTGGTTGTGCTATAACAGTTGCCGATAGTGACGCTGATGGCATTAATGATAATATTGATCAATGTCCTAATACACCAGCAGGTACAAGTGTAAATAATGTTGGTTGTGCTGTTGAGGTACCTGTTGCTGATAGTGACAATGACGGCGTTAACGATAATATTGATCAGTGCCCTAATACACCAACGGGGACTACTGTTGACGCTAATGGTTGTACGGTTGTAAGTTCTACTGATTGTAATGGTATTAATGCGTACCCTAACTGGGTTAGAAAGGATTATTCAGCAGGTCCTTATACTCATAACAACACAGATGACAAAATACAATATCAAGGCAAAGCTTATAGCGCTAACTGGTACACAAACAGTGTTCCGGGTAGCGATGGTTCATGGACACTTGCCCATAGCTGTAACTAAGTAAATTTTAGTTAAATATTGAAGTAATACAGACTGTGAGAAGATGAATATTTTACTTATATAAAATATTCATCTTCTCTATTTAATAAAATACAGCTAATTTAAAATGGCTAATCTTTTAACCTTTATAAACACTTTGATGTTCATTAACGATGTTGTAATTTGGTGAGTCGATGTTATCGACATAGCGCCAATCAGCTACTATTTGATCATGAGTTAATGTAAGTAACATATAACCTCGGTGTGATAAATTACAGTAATTTAAATCATTTATAAGTAATGAAAGTGCATCTGCCATTTGCTTTGCTTGTTTTGTGTTTAGCGATAAGTAATGCTCCATTCCAGGTGATGTTACGCCTGGTGTCGCAAACTCAACGCCAACGTTATTTCCCTTTATATCTATTAAATCTCCATGCCATGCATTATGTGTATCACCAGCAACGACTACCAATTTTTTATTTAACTCATTAGCGCTTTTATATAATGCTTCGCGTTCACTGGGGTAGCCATCCCATGCATCTAAATTGTATGGCATTAAGGTGTTTACTCTTGCCAGTTGTGCTGGCGTAACCGTTTTATTTATTAAAACGGCTTGTTTAATAGCAACGAGTTCTTTAATTACGGATGGAATTTTAGTGCGGTCTGATTGCGAGAAAATTTCAGTTGGCAGCCACATTTTTGTCATCAGTACTTGTTGACCCAATACTTGCCATTTAGCATTTGATTTAGCCATTGCACAGGTGAGCCAATTTAGTTGTGTGTTGCCAAGTAACTGCCTTTGTGGATTATTTAAATCGTTAACAAAACCAGCAACATCCATTTTTTTTGTATCGGCATCTTTATAATCGCTGTACGCCAATTGTTTATCGCGCGCTATAACACGGGTATCGAGCATGTGGAGGCTTAATAAGTTAGCAAAGTTAAAGGTGCGGTAAATTTGTGGATTTTGCTCACCCATTGGCGGTCTAATCGGAAGCCATTCGTAATAAGCTTGAATGGCAGCAGCACGTCGTTTTAAAAAGTCACCTTCATTGCTACTGTGGTTTTCAGCGCCACTTTTATAGGTGTCATTCGCAATTTCGTGATCGTCCCATACAACTATAAAAGGCGCAGCTGCATGGAGGGCTTGTAAGCCTTTATCTGTACGGTAAATTGCATAACGTTTGCGGTAGTCACTTAATGCAATTATTTCTCCACTATTATCAGGTGCTAGTGAGCGACCAATTTTATCGGCGTTGTTAGTTGCATAACCGCCCATTGGGTATTCGTAAATGTAATCCCCTAAGTGTAATACTACGTCTAAGTTTTTTTGTTTAGCAGCATCAGAATACGCATTAAAGTAGCCCGCAGGGTAGTTTGAACACGAAACAACCGCTATCTTAACTTGTTCTATGTTATTGATTGGCAGTGTTTTAGCTCGTCCAACTGGGCTTACTGTTGTTAAACCAATAAAGCGGTAAAAGTACTGCGTATTAGCTTTGAGCTCTTGAACATCAATTTTTATTGTAAAATCGCGGCTTTTATTTGTTTCTGCGTATCCACGTCGAACAATATTCGTAAATTTTGCATCGCGGGCAAGTTCCCATGCGACAGTAGCATTTTCTTGTTCTGTTTGAACGTGTGTCCAAATTATTAATGCATTTTCTAGTGGATCGCCACTGGCAATACCATGTTTAAATTCGACAGGTGTTAATGATTTTTTTTGAAAAGTTTGCATGCAACCAGTTAAAGAGGTCGAAACTGCAATTGTAAATACACTTGCAATTGATGTTTTTAAAAATTGACGACGGGATGAATTAGACATACTGCACTTTGTTCAAGTTATTAATAGTAACGAACTACAGTACGCAGGAGATATGACGTTTTTATAAACACTTTATGTATCTACTATGAAGTTAGTTATTAACTAAAAAGTAGTCAAAAAATAAAATTAAGTGGTTAAATTAACGAGAGGTGAATTTTTGAAATAAAGTAAATGTAATAAAAGTACTTTAAATACAGTTGGTTATTTTTTGTTTTTATGTTGGCACAACCCTTGAGTATATAACTACGTCTAAACAATACACAAACAAGGAATACCATTATGAAACGTTCAATTAAAATCGCTATGGCAAGTTTATTAGTATTAGGTTCTACGCAAGTACAAGCTGTAGAAGTAGACCTAGATGTAACTAATATAATTACTCAAAGTGTAACTAGCTATGTTAAACAAAGTACTTTAGAGCTTGAAAAATCATTAAAAGAAGCGTTCTCGTTTAACTCTCAAACAGTATTAGATGGCTTATTAAAAGAGTTTGAACTTGTTGAAGATAGCAAAAATAAAAATGTCATAAAGACTGATAATAAAGCCCTATAAACTGTTTAAAAGGATTAAGACGATGAGTAGTGATTTTGGATTATTTGCCTTAATGTTGGCTCCTGTAGCAAGTATGATAACTGCTTACTATTCCTTACAGATTTTAAAGTGCATGGGGAATTGGTTTAATATTTAGCCTGCAGCATAATAGGCAGTTAATTCGATTAATATAAAGCTGATCGACTTTGTAAAGGCGCACGTAAATAAAGGCAGAATGTTTAAAGAAGTAGACTTTATGAAACGTGCGATTTTTCCATTACCATTATTTATATTACCTGAAGGTTATACGCGATTACGCATATTTGAACCTCGCTACCTACATATGGTTAAAAGCGCATTAAAAGACAATACAGGCTTTGTACTTTGCACTTTTGAGCATGACACACCATTTAATATCAGCGCTCAAGGCTGCTTAATGGACGTGATTGACTTTGATCAAGACGACAATGGTACATTGCTAATTGATGTTTTTGCATCGCAAAGTGTTCAAATAAACGATGTTTATCAAGACGAACAAGAATTGCGTCACGGATTAGTGTCAGATTGTAATGCACCTTATTGGTACAAAGACAGTAATAACGAAATTGGTAAGCACCAACGCTTACATGATTCCCTCAAAGATGTTTTTTCTGGAAACCCAGAACTCAGAGTCTTATATAAACAGACTCATTTTAATAGGCTACCGTGGATAGCTGCTCGTTGGCTTGAACTTCTACCTATATCTATTGAGAAAAAACAGCAACTTGCGTTTGAAACTAACTTTGATAACTTGCTAAGTTTCCTCCATACTGTGATTAACAATGAATTTGCCTAATTTAATTTGATCCAACTCTTAATATTGCTCGTATTTATCAATACAAAAGCAATAACGGGATTAATTATAATGGTAAGTCAACAACAGTCACCACGTTGTGAACCTAAAACAGGTAAGTATACTGCCATGCCAGACACGCCAAGTACTGAACTTATGCAATCGCTTATTGCGGTCGCAGACAGTCGCGATAAAAAAGCGTTCGCCTTTTTATTCGAATATTTTGCGCCGAAAATTAAACGCTTTGGAATTAAACAATTTGGCGTTGAAGCGCAAGCAATGGAGTTAGTTCAAGAGACATTAACTTCGGTGTGGCGTAAAGCGCATTTATACAATAGCAGCAAAGGGGCCGCAACTACTTGGGTTTATACGGTAATGCGTAATGCCTCTTTTGATATGCTTCGTAAAATGAAAAGCAATAAAGAAGAAAACATAAGCGAAGATATTTGGCCGTTATTAAACGAATCACAAGATACTAATCACGAATACAGTGATCATTTAGAAGATAAACAAATAAAACGCTACCTCGACAAGCTGCCAATAGCGCAAAGAGAAGTGGTTCGCGGTGTTTATTTTCAAGACATGTCGCAAGAGCAACTTGCTATGCAACTTAATATTCCAGTAGGCACGGTAAAATCTCGGTTACGTTTAGCCTTGCAAAAATTACGTAATGAAATGGGAGATCAGCATGATTAAACATCACCCTAGTGAAGATTTACTAGTGCAACATTGTTCGGCATCGCTAAATGCATCTTTAAGTTTAGCTGTGTCTATACACCTTGACATGTGTCCTATATGCCAAGAGAAAGTTGCTAAGATTGAAGCGGCTAATGCAAATGTAGTGTTTAACGATAAACAAGTTTTATCGCCAAATGAAGATAAAGATAATCTTGAATTACTTGAAGAGTTTGAATCGAATGTGTTTGATTTAATTACTTCAGATTCGGGCATTGATGAAGTATACGAAGTTGAGCCAGTATCTATTAAAGTTAATGCACATGACTATCAACTTCCGCGAGCCTTAACTCGCATATCGCATAGTAAATTTACCCAAGTTGGTAAAATTGCTCGCTCGCGTGTTGCACTAGATGACGGCGCTTTACGCTCTAGCTTATTGCATATAGACGCAGGCGGCGAAATTCCTGAACATACTCACACTGGTTTTGAAGTAACTTTATTATTAGATGGTGAATTTAGCGACGAGGAAGGTAATTACGTACCAGGCGACTTTATTTGGCAAGATGGTAGCCATTTACATACTCCACTTACGAAAGATGGTTGTTTATGCTTTACAGTTGTCAGTAGTGCGCTACATTTTAATAAGGGCTTCAGCAAGTTACTAAATCCAATAGGTAATTTGATCTACTAAGAGAATATATGCAAACTGATATAATAAAAATAGGTATAAGCGCCTGCTTAGCAGGCGAAAAAGTTAGATTTGATACGGGTCATAAAAAATCAAATTTTTGCATGGATGAGTTAGGTAAACACGTTGAATACACACGTTTTTGTCCGGAGGTAGCAGTAGGGTTACCTATACCTCGTCCAACTATTCGCCAAGTTAAAGTGGGCGATACCATTAAAGTATGTCGCCCAGATGGAACCGGTGAAGTAGGACAACAGCTTACTGAGTACGGTAAAAAAGTAGCAACTGAGCAAGCTAAAGAATTAAGCGGATTTGTATTTTGCGCAAAAAGTCCGAGTTGCGGTATGGAACGAATTAAAATATATAACGAAGCTGGAACCGGTAATACATCAGAAGGTGTTGGTTTTTTTGCTGAGCAAATAATGAAGCACAACCCATTATTGCCATGTGAAGAAAACGGACGTTTAAATGACATGCATTTACGTGAAAACTTTGTAATGAGAATTTATGTATTTAAAAATTGGCAAAAGTTAGTACAAGAGCCGCTTACTGTTCACAAACTTACGCAATTTCATTCTCAGTATAAATACTTGCTAATGGCTCATAATTATCAAGCCTATCGTGATTTGGGTAAGCTATTAGGAACTTTTGTAGGCGACGATATAAATGCAGTTGCTGATGATTATATTTTAGGCTTGATGACGGGTCTTAAAAAACCGGCTTCTCGCAGAAATAATTGCAACACGTTAATGCATTTACAAGGTTATTTTAAAACAGATTTATCGAAAGTTGAAAAACAAGAACTTCGTGATGCTATAGATGAATATCGCGAAGGATTGGTGCCATTGTATGTACCACTCACTTTATTAAAACATCATTTGAAGGTTCACCCAAATGAGTACCTTGAAAAACAGGTGTTTTTTAACCCTTACCCTCACGATTTAAAACTACGATTTGGTATTTAATGGATACATTATTTTGGTTTAGGCGCGATTTGCGCCTTTTTTCTAACGAAGCGTTAATTCAAGCGCTAAACAATGGCGCTAAACACGCCATTTTTTTTGTGTCTGAAAAACAGTGGCAACAACACCAAGTTGCGCCTATTCAGATTGACCTACTTAAACGCCGAGTGGCGTATCTTCAATCACAGCTTGGTGAGTATGGTGTTACTTTACATGTAATTGACGCGCCAAGCTTTGTGGATTGTGAAAACAAAATTATTGATTTTTGTAAATCAAATGATGTAAAGCATGTAATTGCTAATACAGAGTATGAGCTTAATGAAGTTAATCGCGATAAAGCTATTTTAAATAAATGCGATGAGCTTTCTATTACATTTACATTATATGAAGGGGATTTAATTGCGCCGGCAGGCTCAGTTAAAAACCAAAGTAACGAAATGTATAAAGTATTTACTCCGTTTAAGCGAGCTTGGTTAAAGCAACATCAAGATACGCATTTTAGTTTGCCACAATGGCCTTTAGGTTCTGAGCCGATAAAGTGTAACGAAAGTGATTTACTTAAAAGTGATGGTTGCTCAGATAAGTGGCCGGTTGATGATGAAACCTTAGCAACCGTAGTTGATAACTTTATATGCGACAAGCTTACAAGTTACGATGATCAACGTGATATTCCAAGTATAAAAGGCACTTCGGGTTTAAGCCCTTACTTAGCTCTTGGAATTGTAGGTACTAAGCAGCTACTTATTAATATTCAGCAGCGTTATCCCGATATTTTAACTACATCAAAAAGTAAAACGTTTACGTGGATTAATGAACTCATTTGGCGCGAATTTTACAGACACTTAATAGCTGAATTTCCCAAGCTTTCGCGTGGTGATAACTTTAACGAAAAATATAACGCTGTTGTGTGGCGTAAAAGCGAAGATGATTTTAATGCTTGGTGTGAAGGTCGTACTGGTTATCCGCTAGTTGATGCTGCAATGCTGCAATTAAAGCAAACAGGTTGGATGCATAATAGATTGCGTATGGTTGTTGCCAGCTTTTTAACAAAGCATTTATTAATAGACTGGCGTGAAGGCGAGCGCTTTTTTATGCAGCACCTAATTGATGGCGACTTGGCATCTAATAATGGTGGCTGGCAGTGGGCTGCAAGTACTGGGTGCGATGCTCAGCCTTACTTTAGAGTCTTTAATCCTATAAGGCAAAGTGAACGTTTTGATCCAACAGGCAAGTTTATTCGTAAGTATTTACCAGAGCTTGAAAACGTGCCAGATAAACAGATTCATTTTCCACATACTTATTTAGCTGCAACAGGGCAAGATAAGCAGTGTTACTGGCCAGCTATAGTTGATCATAAGGCTGCACGAGAGCGTGCTTTAGCTGCATTTAAGGTATGATATGGATAACCAGTTACCAGTAGATAAATTTGTAGATATATACCAGCAACTCAATAGTAGTAATCTTGATTTGTTGAGTGAAATTTATAGCGACAATATTCAGTTTATAGATCCGATGCATGAAATTAACGGCATTGATGAATTGCGTCGATATTTTGCTAATTTATACAGTAACGTTAAGCATTGTCAGTTTGACATAACAGACACTTTTAACGTTGATAGCAATGCGTTTATCTACTGGACCATGCACTACTCCCATCCTAAGTTAGCATCGGGTAAAACAATATCAGTTAAGGGACATAGCAAGCTTATTTTTGATAGTGGTAAAATAACCAAGCATCGCGACTACTTTAATGTTGGTGAACTTTTATATAAACACATTCCTTTATTGGGTAGTGTTGTTAAGTTTATAGATAAAAGGGCAGGTTAATTATGATCACATTAATTACAGGCGCTACATCGGGAATTGGTGAACAGTTAGCTATTAAATATGCTGAGCAAGGCGATACTGTTATAGCATGCGGTCGTAACAGCGAAAAGCTAGCTGAGCTTGCAAAGCACACCAATATTCAAACATGCCAATTTGATGCAACTGATTTACAAGATATAAAGCAATCGACAATAGGTTTTGCTCAATTTGACAGAGTGATCCTAAATGCAGGTAATTGTGAGTATGTAGATGATGCACGTAACTTTGATAGTGCTCTGTTTGAAAGAGTTGTATCGGTTAATTTACTTGCAATGGGATACTGCTTAGAAGCCTTACTTCCTAAAATAAACGTGGGTGGGCAACTCGTTTTAGTAAGCTCTAGTGTTACTTATTTACCGCTTCCTCGCTCAGAAGCTTACGGGGCATCAAAAGCCGGTGTAAGTTATCTAGCTAAAAGTTTAGCCATTGATTTAAATGACGTTGATGTAACACTCGTTCATCCTGGTTTTGTTAAAACGCCTCTAACTAATAAAAATGACTTTCCAATGCCTATGGCTGTATCTGCAAGCGAGGCTGCAGATTATATGATTAAAGGAATACATAAGCGTCGTAAAGAAGTGCATTTTCCTTATCGTTTTACCCTTATTTTAAAAGCACTGCGAATACTCCCTTTACCGCTTTGGCTTAAAATTGCAAAAGGATTAACCCGTTGAAAAAAATAGCAATAATTGGCTCAGGTGTATCTGGTTTAACATGCGGGCATTTGCTGCATAAGCATTACGATGTAACTCTATTTGAAAAAAATGATTATATTGGAGGACACACTGCAACGGTTGATGTTGATGTAAGTGGTATCAAATACGCAATAGACACCGGTTTTATTGTATTTAATGATAGAACATACCCTTACTTTGAAAAGCTGCTAAAGCATATTGGCGTTGATAAACAAAAAACAGAAATGAGTTTTAGTGTTCATAATGATGCAACAGGTTTTGAGTATAACGGGCATACGTTTACAAGCCTATTCGCACAGCGTCGCAATATTTTTAGACCTAAATTTTGGCGTTTGCTTTACGACATTGTTAGATTTAACAAGTTATGTAAAGCAATACACGAACAAGAAAAATATAAAACGGATCAATCGTTAAGGCAGCTTTTAGATGAACACCATTTTAATGACTTTTTTAAGTATCATTATATTTTACCAATGGGCGCAGCTATTTGGTCATCTAGCATAAAAGAAATGGAAAATGTAGGCGTAGAGTTTTTTGTTAAGTTCTTTTTTAATCACGGACTTTTAGACGTTACAAACAGACCTCAGTGGTATGTAGTACCAGGTGGTTCTCGCCAGTACATTAAGCCATTGATTAGAGGCTTTGCCGATAAAATTAAACTCAATACAAATATTAAATCTGTTACGCGTCAAGATGATGAAGTAACAATAGAGTTTGAAAATGGTGAGCAAAGCAAGTTTGATAAAGTAATATTTGCTTGTCATTCAGATCAAGCACTTGCGCTGCTTGGCGATGCTACAGAGCAAGAAAAGTCAGTATTAGGTGCAATCGCTTATACAGAAAACTCAGTGGTGCTGCACACCGATATAAACCTTTTACCAGATAGAAAAGCGGCATGGGCAAGTTGGAACTACCTGCTTAATAACAATACAAACAAAGCTGCTGTGGTTACATACCAAATGAATATACTTCAAGGTATACAGTCAGATACTCAATTTTGTGTAACGTTAAATCACCTTGAAGGGATTAACCAAAGTAAAATATTGCGCGAATTTACTTACCATCACCCTGTATTTAATCAAGAGTCTATTGCTGCCCAAAAACTTAAACATAGTATTGATGGGCAAAATAATAGTTATTTTTGTGGAGCGTATTGGTATAACGGCTTCCACGAAGATGGTGTACACAGCGGTGTAGATGTTGCAAAACAACTTGGGGTTGAATTTGACTAGTGCAGTTTATTTAGGCGATGTTAAACATCGCCGTTTTGCTGTTAAAGAGCACCGTTTTAGTTACCCGTTATATATGATGTGGGTAGATCTAAATAACCCTCAGCAGTTAAATGGTGTACACAAGCACTTGGGTACATCGGGCTTAAGAGCCTTAAAGTTTAATGAAGCTGATTACCTTAAAGATACCTCAGAACATGTTAAACGACCCCTTATTGAACGTGCTCACGATCAACTCGTCACGTTAGGTATTAGTGAAACCTTCTCCCATATTTATATGCTTGGGCAACTTCGTTGCCTCGGTGTGTACTTTAGCCCTGTTAATTTTTACTTTTTTGGTCACGATCACATCCGTTTTAAGTACATGATTGCTGAGGTGAGTAATACACCGTGGAACGAACGTCATTATTATTTAGTCCCCCTAGAAAAAAAAGTGAACTTTAAGAAGGTTTTTTCCGTATCACCTTTTATGAATTTAGATATGAACTATCATTGGCATATCAAACAGTCGCTTGATAAAACATTGATACACATTGAAAATAAACGAGATGGGGTATTACTATTTGATGCAACACTTCGTTTGAAACGTTTAGAGCTTAGTAACGAAGAACTTAGTAAGTTACTAAAACGTTTTCCGGCTATGACATGGTCGATTTTTAAAGGTATCTATCACCAAGCGTTAAAGTTATTTATAAAGAGAGTGCCTTTTTTAGGTCATTCAGGTAAGCCATAAAACATATACAGATAGTTAGAACAATAAATAGGTATTTTAATGGAAAAAGTGTCGAGCTTAAATTGTGCACAAAGCACTGGATGGTTTGCTAACGTATATAAAAAGTTAGTAACGAAAGCGTTTTCTTCGATTGAAACAGGTCAGATAGTTTTAGATGACAATAATGAACGAACTGTTTTTGGTGACGCATTGTCCGAACTTAAAGTTACTATCACAGTAAACGATAAGGCAATGTACAAGGCCTTTGCACTCTCTGGCAGTGTTGGGGCTGGTGAATCCTATATTTTAGGGCAATGGTCTTGCGATAATTTAACGCGCTTCATCGAAATATTCGCAGTAAATGAAAAGCAATTAGATAAATTTGAAAAGAAATTTGCATTTTTTAGCAACATAGCCCACCGATTTAATCATGTTAAAAACAAAAATTCTGAGTCAGGTTCAAAAAAGAATATTGTTGCCCACTACGATTTAGGTAACGATTTATACGAGTCATTTTTAAGTAAAGAAATGCTTTATTCTAGTGCTGTTTATCCTAAAAAAGATTCTACACTTGAAGAAGCACAGCAATTTAAGCTTAAACGTATTTGTGAGCAGGTCGAGTTACAACAGGGCGACTCAGTTATTGAAATTGGTACTGGTTGGGGGGCTTTTGCAATTTATGCTGCTACTCATTACGACTGCCACGTAACAACGACAACCATTTCTGATGAGCAACACGACTACGTAGCCGAAAAAGTTAAAGAGCTTGGACTTGATAATAAAATAACACTGCTTAAACTTGATTACAGATTGCTAAAAGGTAAATACGATAAACTTGTTTCCATCGAAATGATTGAAGCAGTTGGTCATGATTATTTGCCGAGCTTTTTTACTCAATGTGGAGAACTTTTAAAAGACAATGGTGCAATGCTTATTCAAGCTATTACTATTGGCGACCAACGTTATCAGCATTATTTAAAAAATTCTGATTTTATACAGCAATACATTTTCCCAGGTGGTTGCCTACCATCACTTAATGAAATGAGCGAACAGATCAAAAACAACACTGATATGGTTATACACACTATAAATGATATTGGTGCTCACTATGCGCGTACGCTGGCTGATTGGCGCTCTCGCTTTATAGAAAGCTGGCCTGATTTAGACCGTTCTAAGTTTGACGAGCGTTTTTATCGTTTATGGTTGTTCTACTTTGCTTACTGTGAAGGTGCATTTAGAACACGCGCAACGAGTACCGTGCATTTAATGGCACGTAAACCAAGATTTGTTAGTGATAATGACGAGATTGCACTCGCTTATTAATTTTATATTGTTTCAAGCAGTATGGTTTTTATCATTACTGCTTGAAGCAAACTCAATCGTTTTTTCAAGCGCTATAATTGCTTTGATGTTTTATTTGTCAAAGCAAAAAAAACAGGATGTTTTGCTTGTTTTAAAAACACTTCCAATCGCTCTGCTTTGTGAGTTTATTGCAGTAAAGCTTGGTTTATTTGAATTTAAGGTTTTTCCTTTTCCACCGTGGCTTGCTCTTTTGTGGGTAGCTCTACTTCTATGTATCAATACTTCAATGTCGTTTTTAACTGGGCTTAAACTATGGCAAGCATTTTGTGTGTGTTTGGTTTTTGCACCTTTAAGTTATTGGGGTGGTGCACGCTTTGAAGTATTAAGCTTAGGATTACCACTTTATCAGTTTTGGTTTTTTTATGGCGCACTTTGGGCTGCAACATTCACGTTGATTTTATTTATAAACAGTAAAATAAAGCTAATGATCTCTCGCTAATTTGCATCTTGGCTATTCATAATATCTAACATTTATTAATAAGGTTTTACTTTGAAATATATTTTATGTGGCGCTATTTTATGCGTGTTTAGTAGTACAGAAGTGCTTGCCAATAGCGACTTTAATAAGGTTGGTGAAGGTAAAATGGAATATTTGCTTTGGGATGTTTACGATGCAACGTTATCTACGTATTCGGGTAATTACGTATTGGGTGATAATCCGGTTAAATTCAAACTTACCTATTTACGTGATTTTGAGGCAAAAGATATTGTTAAAGCAACGCAAGAGCAATGGCAACGTTTGGGCAAAGAGCAGTCGTCAAAAACTTATAGTGACAAACTATTACAAATTTGGCCTGATATAAAAAAAGGTGAATCGCTTACTTTAATTACAAATGAGCAAGGTGGAAGTATTTTTTATCATAATGATAAAAAAATTGGTGAAATAAATGAGCCTGAATTTGCTACTGATTTTTTGGCTATTTGGTTAGATAAAAACACCTCTGAGCCTGAACTCAGAAAGCAATTACTAGGAAATTAATATGAAAATCGTGAATCTAGTTAAAAGTATTTTAGTCGGTACCTGTGCTTTGTTTTTAATAAGCTGTTCTGCACCTAGCGTAGATCATTATAAAAATACATCACCTGAGTTTGACTTTAAAACATTCTTTACAGGAAATTTGAAAGCCTATGGCGTTGTACAGGATTTTAAAGGCGAGCTAACCCGCAAGCTAGTGGTAGATATGCATGCGAGCTGGGAAGGCAACCAGGGCATTATTGAAGAAGATTTTGTTTATGATGATGGTGAAACACAAAAACGCATTTGGAAAGTAACTTTAAACAACGACAATTCATTAACCGGCACCGCAGATGATGTTTTAGGTACAGCTAAAGGTAAAAGTGATGGCAGTGTATTTCATTGGAATTATGATGTTGAATTGCCATACGACGGCAGTACTTTAGAGGTTAACTTTGACGATTGGATGTACTTGGTTACACAAACACGCTTGATAAACCGAACATCTATTGTTAAGTTTGGTGTTGAGGTTGGGGAAGTGACCTTAGTAATCGAAAAAATATAGTTTATCTTAAGTTGCGTAACGTGCGCCAAAATTGTACTCAAATTAAGTCTTTGTTAACCCAACGTGCTGTATTTTACCGAGAATTATTTTAATTTTACGTGTTTTTTAAGATTTTAAGCAAAAAATGCAATTTGCTGTTGCTAACTCTTCAAAAATACATAAAGATAGGTTTTGCGAAGGCAAAATAATAACGAATAGGAATCTAAAAATGAATAAAGCTCAATTAGTTGAAAAAATTGCTACTGATGCAGAAATTTCTAAAGCTGCTGCTACTCGTGCACTTGACGCGTTTACAGGCGCTGTAACTTCTTCTTTAAAAGAAGGTGATTCAGTAGCATTAGTTGGTTTTGGTACTTTTACAGTAAAAGAACGTGCAGCACGTACTGGCCGTAACCCACAAACGGGTGCTGAGATCCAAATCGCAGCGGCAACTATCCCAAGCTTTAAAGCAGGTAAAGGTCTTAAAGACCAAGTAAACCTTTAATAGGTTTAACAAATTAAATAAAAAAAGGGCTAATTAGCCCTTTTTTTTATATCTGTAAAAAAGCCATAAAATATGGCTTATATACAATAAAGTTATGCTTTTAAGGCTTTATCCCCTCGACCAATGCCAACAGCACCAGAACGTACAACTTCAACAATGTCAGTTTCATGGCGAAGCGTGTCTAAAAATGATTCAATTTTGTCAGTGCTACTTACTAATTGTAGACTGTAGGTTTGCCTGCCCATATCTAAAATAGCACCTTGAAATACATCTACAACACGAGTAACCGCAGCGCGAGTTGACTCATCTTGAGCAAATACCTTAACAAGTAATAGTTCTCGTTCTATATGACTCATTTCAGTCAAATCTATGATTTTTAATACATCGACAAGTTTATTAACTTGCTTAGTTATTTGTTCTACTACGCGGTCATCGCCCATAGTTGTAATAGTAATACGTGATAAAGACTGATCGTCGGTTGTACCTACAGTCAAGCTGTCGATGTTATAAGCGCGTTGTGAAAAAAGTCCGACAATACGCGACAATGAACCCGGTTCGTTTTCTAATAATATAGATAAAATACGACGCATTATGCTTTTACTCCTTTACGTAGCCACATCTCATCAATGCTACCTAACTTAATTTGCATTGGGTATACATGTTCTTTTTCATCGACAAGAATATCTAAAAATACTAAACGGTCGGTAATTGACATCGCTTTATCAATAGCGGGTTGTAGTTCAGCAAGCGTATTTACTTGGATACCTACGTGACCATAGCTCTCAACCAATTTAACAAAGTCAGGCAGTGAATCCATATATGATGAAGAGTGACGACCTCCATAAACCATATCTTGCCATTGGCGTACCATGCCTAAAGAGCGATTATTAAGAGAAACCACTTTTACAGCCAAGTTATATTGCAAACAGGTAGAAAGTTCTTGGATATTCATTTGAATAGAACCGTCGCCCGTAATACACACCGATTCTTTATCAGGAAACGCGAGCTTTACACCCATCGCGGCAGGTAAACCAAACCCCATTGTTCCTAAACCACCTGAATTTATCCATTGGCGAGGATGTTTAAACGGATAGTACTGCGCTGCAAACATTTGATGTTGACCAACGTCAGAGCTTACATAAGCATCGCCATTTGTTGCTTTGTATACCGCCTCTATTACAGCTTGAGGCTTAATTTTGTCGCCATCAGTATTGTAATTTAGACACTTTTGCTCACGCCAACTAATAATTTGACGCCACCAATCTTCTTGAGCGCTGCGATCAATTTGAATAGGGCTTTTATCTATACCAGCTTGAAGCTGTTCAAGTACAGTCGCTAAGCAGCCTACAACGGGAATATGCGCTTTGATTGTTTTAGAGATGGACGTTGGGTCTACATCTACATGTACAATAGTGGCATTAGGGCAAAACTTTTCAACATTATTAGTGACGCGATCATCAAAGCGAGCACCAAGTGCCAAAATTACATCTGCATTCGCCATTGCTTTGTTTGCTTCAAGCGTACCGTGCATGCCTAGCATACCAACAAAGTTAGGGTGAACACCTGATATACCACCAAGTCCCATTAACGTGTTTGTTATTGGCGCATTTAGCGATTCAACCAAGTGAGTTAATTGCTCTGATGTATTTGATATAACAATACCGCCACCAGAATAAATAACGAGCTTTTTAGCTTCTAAAATAGCTGTAACGGCTTTACGTATTTGTTTGGAATGACCCTTAGTATTAGGACTGTATGTTCTAAGTTCAGTTGTTTTAGGAAATTCGTATTCAAATTTAATCGCAGGATTAAGCATATCCTTTGGCAGTTCAACTACAACAGGCCCAGGGCGACCAGTGCTGGCAATATAAAAAGCTTTAGCCAATATAGTAGGAATTTCTTTAGCACTTCTACAGTTAAAGCTATGTTTAACTACAGGGCGAGAGCACCCGACAATATCGGTTTCTTGGAATGCATCGTCGCCAATAAGATTTGTAGGCACTTGACCTGACAACACAACCATAGGAATTGAATCCATATAGGCTGTTGCAATACCTGTAATACAGTTTGTAGCGCCAGGACCTGAGGTGGCAAGTACTACACCAACATCGCCTGTTGCACGAGCGTAACCATCAGCCATATGAGTAGCTGCTTGCTCGTGGCGTACTAATATATGCTCAATGTCGTCTTGTTGAAAAAGTGCATCGTACAAATCTAATACCGAACCACCGGGATAGCCAAATATGTATTTAACCTTCAGCTCTTTTAATGCCTGAACTACTAATTCAGAACCATTATATTCTTGTTTGCTCATCCTCATTCCTCTGTGCGCTATTTTATGCATAAAAAAACCCCCGCGTAGTGCGAGGGTTTTTAAAAAGCAGTATCACTTTTTAATACATCCCCGCTGGGCTTATAACTAAGACCAGTACGAGTACGACTAAAAGACGAATCTGCAATTTCATAATTTGTTCACTCTTTTAAAAAAGTAAAATGTTTACTTTAAATTAAAATTTCTCTATGAGGTTATTTTTAAGGGTTTTGAGTGTGCATGTCAACCGTGAATTGGCTTTTTTGGATTAAAATTCTAAATTTAGTTGTTTTTTAATTTGAAATCACAGTTTTGTCGTTTTTATGTCATTAAGTGAGAAGAAATTATGCGTTTAATATTTTTGCCTATATTTATTTTCGGCACTAAAAAGCCAACATAATTTTAATACTGATCAGTTAAGAAGTATTTAACGATCCATTGGCCAAACTTCTGGTTTGTTTATTAAGGTATCTAATGTCTTCAAGAGCCTTTTTTATGCAACTTACTCCAGTACTTTCTTTTGCTAATGGTTATGCCACAACTCAGTCGATTTAGGTTAGCTGAGTGATTTTTAGGCATACATTTCATCAAAGAATGCGCTGAAACTATCGAAGTTGCAAAGATAAGACGAATTCCTGTCGAAAGGGCTGTTTGGACAGTTATGTGTATGTCGTTTTATCGTGATGATCTTATATGGCGCATTGTCAGTAAATTAGGGGGCGACTGGTAACAAAAACGCTCAAGGGTAAAAAGATGAATATCATCACACCACTGACCGATTTATTGCGTTTCCCTAAATCTGGTATTGTTGATTTGCATAATGAGCGATAGAGATTAGAACTTGGGTATAGAGTAATGAAGCAGAGCTTACTCAATAGCCATTTCACGCTACGTAGTAAAAAACCAGAAATGATAGTGCAAGAGTTATCGGGTGTGATTTTCTGTTATAACTTACTCAGATACCAGATGATGAAAATGGCGAAGAAAAAGCTTGGAATATATGCAAAACATCTAAGTTTCACGACGTGTGTGAAACTAAAATCCAGTAAATAGCCCAATAAAAAATGCCAGTCAGCTGTTAACTGACTGGCATTAAGCATAAACAGGCTTTATATAAAGCTTATTAGTACTTTAAATTATAGACGGTCAATAACTGCTTGAGTGAAATCAGTTGTTCCGTGATTACCACCTAAATCGCGAGTGGTACGATCGCCTGATTTAATTACATCAGCAACAGCACTTCTAATGCGTTCTGCAGTGTCGCCCATATCTAAATGTTCAAGCATTTGGATAGACGCTAAAATTACAGAAGTAGGATTAGCTAGGTTTTTACCTGCTATATCTGGTGCACTGCCGTGCACAGCTTCAAATATTGCTGCATCTTCACCAATGTTAGCACCTGGAGCCATGCCTAAGCCGCCCACTAAGCCAGCACAAAGATCAGATAGAATATCACCAAATAAGTTTGTAGTTACAATTACATCAAACTCTTCAGGTGTCATTACTAGTTTCATACACGTAGCATCAACAATCATTTCAGTTGATTCAATTTGTGGGTAACGCTCAGCTACTTCACGAGCAACCTTTAAAAATAAACCAGAAGTTGATTTTAAAATGTTCGCTTTATGAACTGCAGTTACTTTTTTACGGCCTTCACGTACAGCTAGTTCGTATGCAAAAGTTACAATTTTTTCAGCGCCTTCGCGAGTAATTACTGATTTTGCTTCTGCTTCGTTACCATCTTCACTCACAATTTGGCCTGCACCTGAGTACATACCTTGCGTGTTTTCACGAATAGTAATGATATCGATATCATCGTAACGTGCTTTAGTACCTACAAACGATTTAACTGGACGAACATTTGCGTATAAACCAAACTGTTTACGTAAAGTTACGTTAATAGAAGTAAAGCCTTCACCTACAGGAGTAGTTAGAGGACCTTTAAGAGTGATTTTGTTTTTAGCAATTGTATCAACAGTTTCTTGTGGAAGTAGCTCGCCAGTTTTTTCAAGCGCTGCTAGGCCAGCATCAACAAATTCATAATCAAAATCACATCCTGCTGCTTTTAGAATTTCAAGTGCTGAGTCTATAATGCTAGGACCGATGCCGTCGCCTTTGATCACTGTTATGGTACGTTTGGCCATTAACTTTTCCTTTAAATAGTTTGATTTGCACATAATTTATTACTCTGAGAGAGTAACTGCTTGTTAGGTCATTTATGTGAATGAGGTATAAATTTAAGGGCGCATTTATACCAACTTATCGCCCATTTTGCCAGTTTATACTATAAATAACGGGTATAATTTTTATTTATAATGGTAATAAACTTACTAAATAGTATTCGAGAGGTTTAGCTCTTGTAATTGCTGATAAAAAGAATGCTTATCTTTCCAGCCCTGAGCTGTTAATTGATCACTAAGCGTTTGTTGCTGCCAAGGGCTCAATGCTAACTCAGGCTTAAAGACATATTGCGCTAACGTTTTTAATGCAACCCACAATTTATGGTGTGAGTTAAGTTGTTTTTTAGGTGTTTGTTCTGCTTCTAAAAGGGCTGCAGTCCATGGGTTATCACTTAAAAGTTGTTTAAGTTGTACGTTTAACTGCTCGTTATTAAGTAAGTTAACGCCAAAAAAAGCATAAAAAGGAATACTTAATGTTTTATTTGGGGTTTCGTCTATTAAAATTTTCCTTGATAAACGAGTGCTACATTGAGTTAATAAAAAATGAGTATAGGCATATAAAGGTAATGTAATGTGTTCAAATTGAAATTGCTTATTGTGACTCACTAATAAAGACATTATTTTTACTAAGCAATCTAAACGGTTTAATATAAACGCTTGTAAAGGGTGGGGGGTCACATAAACTAGCTGCTCAAACACTACGCGTTGAATAATAGCTGGCGCATTGAAGTATCCCACCATAGATAAACTGTGCTTTAAATCTTTAGCAGGCTGATGTTCTTTATTATACGGTTTTACAGCTTCACAAAGACTGTTAACTATTTGAGGATGAGGCAATATAATTTGACTTAACCCTTTATAGCTGTATTCGTGCTGTAATTTTATACGGCTGATTAAATCGAGCAGCGTTAATGACTCAGTAGTTAGCTTATTTGTTCTTCTAGTTATATGCTCGCTATTCCAAACACTAAGATGCAGCTTTGAGTCAGTGCAGAGCCATTGTTTAGCATTATCATTAAGTGATGCTTTGACTCGATGCCATGTCATTTTATCTTTATTTTCTGTATTAACTAATACGTGACGTTGTTCTGAATCAGTTGCTAAGTAGACCATTGCGCGTTCAAAATAGATTACTCGGCTACCTGGTAATAATGGACCGATATGAGCAATAAGTGACTTTATTAGTTTTTGAGCAAATAAGTTTGGGGTACGTATATATAAATCGGCTAATGCTTTGTAAAGGTCGATATGTTTTTTAGGAGTATTGTAGGTAATATTCATCGCAATGATATTAGCAAGTGCTACAAGCGTTATGCCGCCATCGTAAAGCATAATTTTAGGTGTACTGACCAGCGCTTGTTTATATTTATTTAATTTTGCTAAAATTTGTGTAATTGGTTTTACAGGCTCACCACCGGTTAATATTATTTTCCCCGCTAATTGATGACGTAATTTCCACGTTCTTTTTTCATTTTCGTTAAAGCTGACTTGTTCTGAAAGTTTGTTTAACTCTTGGCAAACACATAAATGCTCAACCAGTGCGGTGCTAATATAGAGCTCAGATAATTCTTCATTATATTTTTGGCTCTTACAAAGCGCAGCCGTTAATACGCATTGGCTAATTATTAAGTTAGTAGCGAAGTCATTTTTAGTATTAAAAAGAGTTAATTGAGCTTGAAGTGCAAATGGATTCTCATAATATAAAAGCCTGTATTGCTCAGCGAGCTTACATATTACGGGGTAGAGTGTTTGCCATTGTTTTTTATTATTATAGGATGCTAAAAATAGATGAGTATTTTCAAATAACTTATTTAGCTTTACCGAAACAGGCTCATCCATTATGGCATCACTTGATGATTTCTTGATATTTATTGTAGGCACTTGGTCCCCATAGCATAAGTTGACCATTTTTAAATAAAAGCCCAGTACATTCATCCATAGTCGTTATACCATCAGACGTAATATGCTGCGTGCGATAAAAAACAATTTGCAGTACTTGTTCTCCATCACGTTTTGCGTAAGTAAGATCTGGGCTACCTAGGTAATCAAGTACATTATTAAGAGTAGTTTGTTTTTCAAGAGTTAGCTTTTCAATAAAGCGTTTATTAAAGGCTTCACGATCTTGCCATATCATTGCCTGAGGATCGTCTTTATAAAAGGTAATTACCAACGTTGCTATAAGCGCATAAAGACCTAAACCTAAAATTAAATACCTAAAAAACTTTTTCAACATAGATTACTCTAACTGCCGTGACTAATAATAGTATACGTATTGCGTATACTACGTGCTATTAACTTGCGTATACTACGTGCTATTAACTTGCGACTAATTAAGTCTTAACTGCTTTAAACTAAAGCCTAAATTTATATCTGTTCGCAAACTGACCAGCTGCTTTGAAATAACATACATATCCATACCAGCGTCGAGCTTTTTATGAATGCTTGGGCTAAGTGATTTATCCTCTAAGGCGTGCTCAATTGATTCATAATTATTAATAAGCTGCTGAGCTGATTTTGTACCAATACCTTTTATACCAGGGATATCATTTGTTTTGTCACCGGCTAAAGCCCAAAAATCAATAAGCTTGGTTTGCTCAACCCCAAAACGCTCTTTTATACTATTCTTATCAAGATATTGTTTTTTAAAATAGTCGTAAACAGTGATGTAATCACCCAAATGAGGTAAAAAACCTTTATCGGTAGATACAACGGTATTGCTTATATTATTGCTTGCTGCCTTAGATGCAAGGGTGGCAATAATATCATCTGCTTCGTCGTTTATTGGCTCGAATACTACAATACCCGTTTCTTCAATCGCATTTTTAAAATGCAATAAAGCGTCTTTTAAGGTTTGTGGCATAGGTGCGCGCGAGTGTTTATAGTCTTTATAAAAATGATAACGCCAGCTTCTATCACCATCAAATACCGCAATGGCGTGTGTTGCATTGGTTGTATTTAAAAGTTTTTTGCATGCATGAGCAACACGAGCACTGCATGTTTGTATCATTTGCTCATCACTGTGATGTTTTTGATTTACGTCAACTGCGTAAATGCGCCTAATTAAGTTAAGCGCATCAATAAGGAGTAAGTGGGGCTTCAAACTATATAACTCATGCTTTTATTTTGTAACACGGAATGTATTTACTACCAGGGAGTTTCATACGACCTTGGACAACAAATGCTTGTAATAGCTTATCCATACTTTTCATCAGGGCAGGCTCGCCGCTTAAAATGTATGGACCATTATGTTTAATGGCTTTAACACCTTCGTCTTTTACATTGCCGGCAACAATGCCTGAAAACGCTCGTCGTAAATTAGCGGCTAATAGCTGCTTTGGCTGATTAAGGTGTAAATCAAGACCTGCCATATTTTCATGTGTAGGTACGAAAGGTTGCTGAAAATCGTTATCAATTTTTAGCGTCCAGTTAAAGTAATATGCATCACCTTCACTTTTACGATAATTACGTACATTAGACATTGCTGACTTTAGCTTTTGACCAACAAGTTCAGGGTTATCAATAATAACTTCAAACTTATCGAGAGCTTCTTTACCCAGTGTCATTTCAACAAATTTACAGAGCTCTTTAAAATAGGCTTCACTTTCTTTAGGTCCGGTCAAAATAACGGGTAAACACTGCTTAGTATTATCGGGATGAAGTAATATACCTAATAAATACAAAAGTTCTTCGGCAGTACCTGCACCGCCAGGGAAAATTATAATTGCGTGGGCGGTTCTAATAAATGCTTCAAGGCGTTTTTCTATATCAGGTAAAATAACTAATTCGTTAACAATAGGGTTTGGTGGTTCGGCTGCTATAATGCTTGGCTCTGTTAAACCTAAGTAACGATTATCTGTAATTCGTTGTTTGGCATGACCAATAGTAGCGCCTTTCATTGGACCTTTCATTGCACCTGGTCCACACCCGGTACAAATATTTAAACCGCGTAAGCCTAATTCGTAACCTACTTGTTTAGTGTATTTATATTCAACTTCGTTGATTGAGTGTCCACCCCAACAAACAACCATATTTGGTTCTATGTTAACGCGTAATGCATCAGCGTTTCTGAGCATATCAAATACCATATGAGTAATGGCTTTTTGTTCTTTAAGGTTTTTTTCGTATTTTTGACAAATAAATAAAATATCACGGATGACTGAAAATATATGTTCGTGAATACCTGTAATTATTTCGCCGTCAACAAAAGCAGTAGATGGTGGGTTTTTAAGCTCGATTTTAATGCCGCGTTCGCGGCTTACTAATCGTATATCAAAGTCTTTGTATTTATCGTAAATGTCGTTACTTTCGTCTGTATGACTACCCACATTAAGAACAGCAAGCGCGCAATTTCTAAATAGTTTGTAGCGCTCACTGGCTGAAGATTGCTCTAATAAATCAACTTCTAATTGCGAGAGTAAATCTAAAACACCAGTTGGGTTTAATTGTATTAGCATCGGTATTCTCCTTGCTATTTTTACGTAAATTAACTACTTAGCCATAATATTTCTTAAATAAGAAAGATGACATTATTTACTCATACAAAGACGATCTCTACCTGTATTTTTTGCTTCATAAAGTGCATCGTCAGCTCTATCAAAGGCGATAATTGGTGTATCTCCTTTTCTAAATTGAGTTGCCCCCAAAGATATTGTTATCTCAATTTGCTTATCTCTAAACTTAAAAGGAATGCTTTTAATCGCTTTTCTCAATTTGTCTAATGGGACGGCAGCATTTTCAATTGTCATATCGGTCATTAGTAATACAAACTCTTCACCGCCATAACGGGCGATAAAATCTGATTTTCTAACTGATTTTTGTAACGCTTTTGCAATAACCTGCAATGTGATGTCGCCGGCTGTATGTCCAAACCTATCATTAATAGATTTAAAGTGATCAACGTCAATGACTACAAGGGTAACATCTGAAGCTTGGACATTAAATAGGTGAATTTCGTGATTATATCGTTCATCAAATGCAGCACGGTTAGGTAGTTTTGTTAGACTGTCTAGCAAGCTTTTAAAGCGTTGTTCGTTTAGTCGCTTTTTATACTTAGTGAGTTTGTTTTCGAGGGTACCAATACGGCTATTTATTTTATCAAAGCTCGATACCAATACTTCTCTATCAGCGCGTTCTAGCTGCTCTTTTGCAATAAAGTCTTTACTGAGTGATTTTAGTTCGTTGTCTACAAGCTCTTTTAAAGATGAAATTGAGGTCGCATTTTGCGTTTTTTCGTTAAGATTTTTTATCTTATCTTTAATATTTTTATTTAAAGTATCAAATTCCAGTCCCATAGACTGCGAGTGTTTGCTTGTAGAAACGATTGAATTGTGAAGTTCTTCAAGTGTTTGATTAAGAGAAGCTAAAAAGCTTTGCGCTGACTCTCTCTCTTTATTAATATTTTTAACAATAACGCTAATTATATTTATTGCAGCGTCAAGCAATGCACTCATTGTATCGCTTTTTGTAATTTTGTTTTTAATTATTTTAATTTCTTCAGCTGCTTCATCTTCAAGAACTAATGCGTTAGCTAGTTCAAGTAGTTCTTGGGCTAACGCTGGGGTTGCTGTTGATTGGTCGTTAGAACCGCTATTTAGTTTAGAATTTAAAGCATGATGATAAAAAGTAATCAGTTGGTTTAATAAAGGAAGAAAGTCGTGCGTAGATTGAATGTTATTAATTTCGTTATCTAATAAGTTTCTTAGTGATCTGCGAGTATCATCTGGTAATCCAATGATTTTTTGTAATTGTTTTCCCGCGTTAAGTACACTTGCATATAAGTCACGTTGTTGCGCTAATTGTACAGATTCTTGATTTTTTAATAACGTAATGATTTCGGTTATTAAAGGTGATAGATATTCAAAACTAACTCCCTTAGTAAGAGCATTTCTAAATTTAGCGAGTCTATTATCTAACTCAGTATCAAGCCCTTTACAGCTTAGCGATAATTTAGCAGAAAAATTAGATAGGGTGTCTACTTGATATTTACGTGCATCCTCAACAGCCATTCGAGCGTCGATTGCTTGTTTGAGTTTTTTATCTGTAGCGTTAGATTTTTCAGACACCTAAGCATACCGCCATCAAGTTAGTTATATTACCTTCAGTTTACAACAAATTTTTATTAAGTGTAGCTATCTAGCTAAAAACTTAGCATTTTTAATAATGTAATGCGTATAAACTTATATACACAGCCATTTATCGTATTTAATTCACTTTTAAATAAGGGCTTGTTAGTCTTACTAATAATTAAGTTTCCACTAAGAGTCTCTATGAAAAAGTTATTAGCCCTTTCTATTTTAGCTGCATGTTCAGCACCTGTTTTTGCCGATGTAAATTATTCTTTAGAAATATCGCAACCACAACACCATTTAGGTGATGTAAGTGTTGAGTTTCCTAAAACAGCGCAATCACATCTTGATATAAAACTTCCAGCATGGCGAACAGGTCGCTATGAAATGCTAAACCTTGCTAACGGCGTTCGCTATTTCAAAGCTAAAGATGGAGATGGCAAAGAGTTAAAGTGGGAAAAAATAGATCACAGTACGTGGCGTGTACATCTTAATGAGCCAACAGAAGTTAATGTTGACTATCAAGTGTATGCAAATGAGCTTGGTAAGCGTGCCCGCCACATAGATGATAGCCATGCATTTATAGATGCGTCAGGCTTTTTTATGTTTAGTGAATCATTTCGCCAAGAACCTGTAACCGTTAATTTAGAAGTGCCTAAAAAGTGGCGTTCGGTATCGGGTATGGACAATTTAAAAGGTAAAAATTCATTTAAAGCCGCCGACTACGACGTGCTTGTTGATTCGCCAATCGAAACTGGTATAAATCAACTACACACATTTGAAGTAGATGACCGTGAATACGACTTAGTAGTATGGGGTGATGGTAATTACGATGTAGATTTAATGCTTACAGACCTTAAAAAATTAGTTGCTACCGGTAACGTAATTTGGGAAGGCTATCCGTATGAACGTTATGTATTTATGGTACATGCAACGTCGGGTGCTGGTGGTGCAACTGAGCATTTAAACTCAACTATTATACAGCGCCCACGCGATCGATTTGGCAGCCGAGAAGATTACCTCGCTTTTATAAGCACCGCTGCACACGAATTTATTCATACATGGAACGTAAAAGCGTATCGCCCTCAAGGTTTAGTACCGTATGACTACACTAATATGAACTATTCAAAATTGCTTTGGATTGCGGAAGGTTCAACAAGTTATTTTGAAGATCATTTATTAGTGCGTTCAGGCATTGAAACAACGGATGAGTTTTTTAAAGTGATGAGTAAAACTATTAATCGTCATTTGCAAACACCAGGTCGTGAAGTACAAAGCGCAAGCGAGACAAGCTTTGATAAATGGATTAATCAAGGTGGCGACCACGCGCGCAACTACAGCACAAATATTTATTCAGAAGGTTCATTACTTTCACTTGCTTTAGATATCGACTTGCTAGAAAAAAGCCAAGGTAAAATAAGCTACCGCGACGTGCATAAAGCACTTTATAACAATCATAAAATGCCAGCAGGTTTTACAGACATAGATGTGCTTAACATTTTAAAAGATTTAACAGGGCGTGATTACTCAATTTGGTGGCAAGAAAATGTAGAGTCGCCTGCAAATATTAACTTTGATGAATTGCTTGCTAAAGTGGGTTTGAAATTTGAGCGCCCAGAAAAAGCAAAAGCGCTTGCAAGTATTGATGCTACGGCTAAAAATACAGGCGAGCTACTTACGCTAGGTTACGTTCGTCGAGGCGGAAGCGCATGGAAAGCTGGTTTAACTACCGATGATAAAATTGTTGCTATAAACAAGCATCATGTAGGTAAAGATTTAAAAACTAGCTTAGAAATATATAAAGCAGGCGATAAAGTAACCGTTGACTATCTTCGTCGTGATGCACTTGAAAGCTTAACATTAGTATTATCAGAAGATTTTGATAAGCCTAAAGCAGTTGCTGCTGATAAAGACGCAACGCCTGAGCAAAAAGCGCTGTTTAAAGCGTGGATTGGTGTGGAACATCCAAATGATGTGACAAAAAAATAAATTCAGTTTTTATAGAGTTTAAATATAGTAACAATTATTAAAAAAGAGCTTCGGCTCTTTTTTTGTTTTGCATAATGACGTATATAATGTACATGGAAATTTAATATTAAAATTAAATTAAATTAAATTAAATTTAATTTAATTTAATTTAATTATTATTTAATTATTATTTAGTATTTTTCTATTATTAAATAAAGTTATTTATGGATATAACCTCAAAATGAAATTAGATAACGAGACTTCAAACTTAACCCATCAATTTGTAATTAACGACTATTTGCATCAGTTATTTGATACGGTAAATGTTATTTCTGTTCAAGGTTATGACAGTGAACGTCGTGTTATTTATTGGAATGAAGGGAGTGAGCGACTTTACGGATATACCAAAGAAGAAGCCATAGGGCAAAAAATAGAAGATCTTATAATTCCAGAATCAATGTGTGAATTTGTAATTGACGCACACAGTGATTGGGTAAAAAAAGATATAGAAATTCCAGCATCTGAAATTACCTTACAAGACAAAGGTGGAAACAATGTACCGGTTTTTTCTAGTCATGTTATGTTTACAAATCAATACAATACAAAACAAATGTACTGTATTGATATTGATTTATCGGATGTAAAAAAGGCACAAGCAGATGCGTCATTTAATGAGCATATGCTAAAAACTATTTTTGAGGCAATTCCTGACTTATTTTTCTTGATGGAAAATGATGGAACTATTATTGAGTATCATGCGAGTAACGAGACCGATCTTTACACCAAGCCAAAGCAGTTTATCGGAAAAAAAATGGGTGATGTACTCCCTAACGATGTAGCCAAAAAATTTGAAACCTATATCAGTCTTGTATTAGAAAAAGAGCAAATGATGAGCTTTAAATACGAGCTAGCTTTGCCTCATAGACTCGTTTTTTTTGAAGCAAGAATAAATAAAATAACAAAACATAATCAGTTAATGGTTATTATTCGAGATATAACAGAGCAGCATAAGTCAGATGAACTAATTAGACATCAAGCGTATTACGATAGTCTAACTTTACTCCCAAATCGTTTTTTAGCACTTGATCGTTTGTCGCAATTACTTATTGAAGCACAAAGAAATAATGAGAAAGCGGCAGTACTGTTTTTGGATTTAGATGATTTTAAAAAAATAAATGATTCTTTAGGTCATGAAACTGGAGACAAACTTTTAATTGAATCAGCGCAAAGGCTGCAAGAGGCACTGCGAAAAGATGACACGGTAGGGCGCCTAGGTGGAGATGAATTTATCATATTATTACGAGGTGTAACTGATGATCATGCTGCGTTAAAAATTACTGAAAAATTGCTCAACAATTTTAGAACCCCTTTTAAAATTGAGGGGCGGGAACTCATTCTAACAGCGAGTATTGGTGTAGCCATATACCCAGAAAATGGCACTACAGTCGATGATTTATTACGAAATGCTGACACCGCAATGTATCAAGCTAAATCATATGGTCGTAATACTTATTCATTTTTCACTAAAAAAATGAATGTAATTATTCAGCGCCAACTAGTAATAGAAGAGCAAATGCGTGGTGCCCTTGAACGTAATGAATTCGAGCTATACTACCAACCTCAAATTGATGTTAAAAATAAACACATGATTGGCGCAGAAGCGTTATTACGCTGGCATAACCCCGTGTTAGGTAATGTAACTCCCGATGAATTTATACCTATTGCCGAAAATACAGGACTAATTGTACCCATTGGCAAATTTGTAATTAGCAAAGCTTTACACTTTTTAAACACATGGCAAAGCACCTGTAAACGCCAACAAAAATATACAATGGCTGTTAACTTATCTCCTCGTCAATTTAGAGATGTAAGATTACTTAGCTTTATTCAAAACTCACTGAGTGAAGCAAACGTAAATCCCGAAAGTTTAGAACTTGAAATCACAGAGGGAGTATTGATGAGTTGTCACACTAATGTTGTTGATATACTGACTGAGATTACTGCATTAGGCATTAACTTATCAATGGATGACTTTGGTACCGGTTATTCATCATTAAGTTATTTGAGAGAATACCCTTTTAATGTACTAAAAATAGATAGAAGTTTTATTGATGGTATTGTGCTAAACAATGAAGATTGTAATCTCGTAAAGGCAATTATTGCCATGTCGCACAGTTTAGGACTGACAGTTGTAGCCGAAGGGGTAGAAACAAAAGAGCAGCATACTTTATTGAACGAATTAGGCTGTGATTTTATGCAAGGTTTTTACTTTAGTAAACCAATACCAGCAAAACAGTTCCTTGATTTATCGATGAATTTTTATAAAAAATAAGATTAAACATTCGATTGTAATAAATCATTGCACGGCTATTGACCTTATTATCCCATGTTTGTATCGCCAAAAGGCTTAGTGGTTACAAGAGTAAATTAAAGCCAAGCTTTATGGTGATTACACCGGTGGCATGAATACAGTACCAGTTAACTTTTTATCAAATGTAGACACTACCGGTGGTAACTCAGGTTCGCCAACACTTAACGGTAAAGCAGAGCTTGTAGGCTTACTGTTTGACGGTGTTCACGAAAGTATTATTGTTGATTGGGATTACAACCCTGAGCTTAATCGCTCAATCCACGTTGATTCGCGCTACATGCTGTGGGTAATGGATAAAGTAGATAATGCACAAAACTTGTTAGACGAAATGACAATCGTAAAATAAGTAATTAGTGAGATAAGAGAAGGGCGCTTACCGTAAAGGAAGCGCCTTTTTTGTTGAGGGTTAATCGATTAATTGTTTTTCTTGTGTAGGCTGGAATTTACCTCGCGCGCAATAAAGAAAAACCGCAAAAGCGCGGCGTAAAGCCCCGCCCACCAATGTAACCCCAGCTTTGTAGGCGGGAGTTTACCTCGCGCGCAATAAAGAAAAACCGCAAAAGCGCGGCATAAAGCCCCGCCCACAAATATAACCCCAGCTTTGTAGGCGGGAGTTTACCTCGCGCGCATAAAGAAAAACCGCAAAAGCGCGGTATAAAGCCGCGCCTACCAATATAACCCCAGCTTTGTAGGCGGGAGTTTACCTCGCGCGCAATAAGGCAAAAACGTGGCATAAAGCCCCGCCTACCAATATAACCCCAGCTTTGTAGGCGGGAGTTTATCTCGCGCGCAATAAAGGAAAACCCAAAATTATTTAGATGGGTGTCATTCTAATTCTTTTTCTCCAATTCTTAAATGTTAGCCCCATGCTCCCTTAGCCATACCCCCACGGGCATGAGATACATAAATAAAACTATCATCGAGCTCCACTTTAAACCTTTTAGGCTTACTGTTAAAAATAAATTTATCTATATATTCGGCTGCATCCTGTGTTAATTCATAGGATACTTTTTCAGATTTTTGTGAATTGTCAATTTGTTTAATAATTTTGTGTCGAGCCATATTTTCCCCCGCCGAGAAAATATTAGCCTCCATTATCACGCCACTATCAGATGTTCCGTAGGGAATTTTTTGAATGAAAAATAGTCTTAAGAAATTTTTTTCGTCTTCAGTTATTTTCGCCATAAACTCAGTAAGTTTGATTTTTCTTTCAAATTCCAAGTGTTTCGCTAAGACTTTTTTGGCAGTCGTATCGATCTCGTATAAATATAAATTATCTGAAACTTTATCGATCCGCTTAATGTAGCCACGTTGCTCCAAATAAATAGCGTCATCATTTTTTATATTGTATTTTTGCGGCTTCTCAATAACGTTATTTAGTAACTCAATTTTTGAAATCGATAGTTGAGGAATACATTTTTCAGCCTTTATTTTAAATTTATTTTTACTAAAGAATTTTTTATATAGAAAAAGCACAAGTATTATCAAAGGGATACTTAAGGCAAGTAACCAATTAGGTATACTGGTACTAGAAGTAATCAATCTATAAGTAAATTTTAATAAAAAAGGGAAATAAGGCAATGCTACTATCGTAATAAATGCAATTATTCCTGTTGCAATGACTTTACTCCATACAGGATCTTTCCAAATTCTTGTTAACCGCTCCATTGGTAGATACTTCCTCATACTGTCTAACAGATCATTATTTCGACTTAGACTACCTTGAATTATCGGAAAGTCCAATGTCCGTTTCTCACTCTTCGTTACCCTTAACTTAAATCAAACCACCTCAACATCCTTTAAAATATTTCATGTGCATTTTATAACCAAGAAGTGCTAGCTTAGTGGTAAATTAATTGAAGGAAATAATTATGAAATTAGAGTCATTAGCACTGCACCACGGTTACGAATCTGAGGCTACCACTAAATCTGCAGCGGTGCCTATCTATCACACTTCTTCTTATACATTTGATAACACGCAGCATGGCGCTGATTTATTCGATTTAAAAGTACCTGGAAATATTTACACCCGCATAATGAACCCAACCAATGCCGTACTTGAACAACGTATTGCCGCGATGGAAGGGGGCATTGGTGGGCTAGCAGTAGCATCTGGGATGGCTGCTATTACGTATGCTATTCAATGTTTGTGTGAAGTCGGTACTAATATTGTAAGCACCAGCCAAGTATATGGTGGCACGTATAACTTATTTGCACATACCTTACCTAGGCAAGGTATTGAAGCACGCATGATTAAAGCCGATGACTTTACCGCGTTTGAGAATGCGATTGACGACAACACCCGCGCTGTTTTTTGTGAATCTATTGGTAATCCTGCAGGTAATATTGTTGATATTGAGCGTTTAGCACGCATTGCACACAGTAAAGGTGTGCCGCTTATAGTTGATAATACTGTGGCTACGCCGTATTTATGCCGCCCATTTGAGCTGGGCGCCGATATAGTGGTTCATTCACTTACTAAGTATATAAACGGGCACGGTACTGCCATTGGCGGCATGATTGTCGACTCAGGAAAATTTGATTGGAAAGCGAATGCTACGCGTTTTGCAATGATGAACGAGCCCGATCCGTCGTATCACAACGTGGTTTATACCGAAGCCTTTGCTGAAGCTGCATTTATTGGACGCTGCAGAGTAGTGCCACTTAGAAATACCGGCGCAGCCCTTGCGCCTAAAAACGCATCTGACATTTTAATCGGCCTTGAAACCTTAGGCTTAAGAATGGATCGCCACTGCGAAAATGCACAGCATCTGGCTGAGTATTTAGAAAATCATCCAAAAGTGCTTTGGGTTAATTACGCAGGATTAAAATCAAGCCCGTATAACGAAATGAGCCAAAAAATCACCAGTGGTAAAGCATCGGGTATTTTAAGCTTTGGTATTGAAGGTGGGCTAGAGGCAGGTACTCGTTTTATTGATGCGCTAAATATGATTTTACGCTTAGTTAATATTGGCGATGCTAAGTCGCTTGCGTGTCATCCTGCATCAACTACACATCGCCAATTAAACGATGATGAATTAGCAAATGCCGGTGTAAGTCGCGATTTAATTCGCTTATCGGTCGGCATTGAAAACATTGCCGACATAATTGCCGATGTAAGCCAAGCGCTCGATAAAGCGTAAATTATTTTTGTTAGAAAAAAGCTTAATCGGCTAAAAATAAAATACTTAAGCACGACTTAAAATAATTACTTATCTACCAAATTATCCAATAGTAAAAGTGATAGATACAAAAATGCCGCTCATTTTAAATGAACGGCATTTTTAATTACCTAATAAAATTAGATATTAACCTTCGTTAACTAGAGCTTGAAGTTCTTCAAGGCTTTTAGCAATTTTGATGCCTGGTACGTTAGTACCAACAGTCGCTTCAAAAGAACCTTCGATAGCTGAACGGAAAGATGTAAATGAGATACGGTAAACACCACGTACTAACGCTTTAGTTGGGCTGCTTACTTCACTAACGTGGCGAATTAAAGAGTTATAAGTACTTCCACCTGGGTTAGCTGGTAATTCGCTGCTGTCATCATTGTAAGTTAGAGTTTGTAAAGATTTACCACCTTTACTGATCTTAGCGCTATCAACGATGTCTAATCGATCTAATACAATGTAAGTATCGAAGAACGTATCAGGATTACTTTCATTAAGTTTTGTATATGCATCACTTACGAAATCAGTGTCACTTGGCGTGCCCGATGCTGGAGAAACCATTGATACACCAATTTCATCAATTGCTGCTGGTACCCATACGAATAAGTAGTATGCATCTTTTTCTTTGTACGTACCTTGTGGAGCAGTACCTTTATCAATGTAACCGAAGTAGCTAGCATAGTTTGCATATGGTAAACGTGCTTCTATTCCAGCAACACTTTCTGAATTAGAGCTTTTTAAAGCCGGACCAGTAGTCATACAAGCTGTTAAAGATGTTGCCATTGCCGCAACTAATACTGCTTTTTTTACGATTGAAAAGTTCATTCTATTCCTTGTTATATTTTGTAATTATATGTTAAATCATCATGATTTTACGGCGGGGATTATATATTAGAATTGTTGGCTATGAAATACTCTTTTTGAAACTTTTTTATACTTTATTTCAAAGTATTAATTCATTTTTAGAAATATAATTATATAAAAATTTGATAAAGGAAGGTGTTTAAATTGTAGAATAAAAACAATTTTACATTACTACATATTGAATTTATTAATAATACAATGCTGATTGTTAAAGTTTTTTATTTTATTTTTCACCAAATCACATTATTGCAAACGCAGATGAACTGGTGGTAATAGTTTGAGTTTTTCTAATTTTAATTAGGCGAATTCAATTTTAACGTTATTTTTTAAATTTAGGGCTGCTTAGTTTAATTTGATGACCATTTTTACGTCGCTACTAAGCTGCGATTGTTTTTTATATTTATCGTAAAGCTCCGATATATAAAATCTATCTGTGACACACTCGTTTTTCTGAGATTATTATCCATTGTGAATAGGCACGTTCTTCATAAGAGTTAACTCATTTACAGTGTTCTGGTCACTCATTCTTGCTTTCGATAAGCGACGAAGTTCTAAAAAATTGAGCTTACGAAACCATATGTTTAAGGGATTAAACATAACAGTCCACAAGTTAAAGATAGTAAAAATTAATAGAGTTAATTCGTCGAAGTCATAACGCTTTTTATCTATTAAGTGAACAGCAGTTGATTGAGCTAAACAAATATTATACTAAAGCTAAAGATGATCCTATAGACGATACGATGAAGGAACTATAGTTCTTTAAGGTAAACTTGGATTCAGGAGAATATTTACTAAAACAGCTATATATGCCCAAGTAGCAGATCTGACAATTGACCAAATCTTAGCAATTATACAAAATTCTCATTCAGGTACTCGTCTAAAAATATTTATTATAGTTCTAATTGTAATTCTTTAAAATATTCTTGAAGATAAGGTAATATTTTGTGATTTAATTGCTGATTTAGCCGTATACTTTGATTAAAGTAGGGATATCAAGCATTGCGGCGGCGCTTACCGCTTACCGCTTAGCATTAGGAGAAACAACTACAGTGGCTTTTGCTAGTTTGGCTGTTGTTATAGCACGCACTTTAGATAAACTAGATGGATATTTTAGTATTATCGAAAAGCTTGGTTTAATTTCACGAAAAATAGAAGATGTAATAATTGAATAAATTGTCAGAAAGGAGTTGGAATGAGAAGAAGCTCTTTAATGGCGGATTACTAATGATATTTACCCGCACTACGATATATTTACCTTTAACTAGTTTGGCTTAGATTATGTTTATAAAAATAAATTATTTGTTTGCATTGTTATCGATGGTATTTATTTCATCTAGTAATGCTTCTATTTCAAAATCATTCCCCTTAAATAATGTTGGTTGCATTATTGTTAATGATGGGTATTTTGAAAATGAACCTAAAATATTAAAAAGTAATGTTGTAAAACTTTCCATAGATATTAATGATAATAATTTAATTTATAAAAATGATGAAATTACCATGAAAGCATCAGCGGCAGTTACAATGCAAACTGGGATACAAGATCCATGGATTAGTTCTTTTAAACTAACAGTATTACAAAATAATAAGGACAGTATCAGTATTAGAAGTTATCCAAGGAGTAGTGATAACGGTAATATGGACATTTACTTTACTATTTCCTCTGAGCGACGCGGGGAAGTATTTGTGTCGTGTAGTGCAAGAGAATAATTTTAATTATGCGCTCAGATTTAATATTACCAATATCAGTCATAGCCCTAATGTTTTTTATTTCTAGTATTAGTCCAAATATAATAAATACATTATTGAGTTTAGTTGTAACAATATTTAGTTTTGGATGTTTTGGCCTTATTTACCTTGTACATAAATATCCAGCGCAAAATGAATCATCAGCTTCTAATTCGGTGTCATCAAAAATATTTCTCGCTTTTTTTATGTTTTCTTTGTCTTTACTTATGGGATGGTCGACTTATCTATTCATGCTAGAGCCTAATGCTATTGAGTGTAAATATAACTTTGAATGTGAAATGGGTCCTTACGGTTGGTCTGTTGCTTTATTAACATTTGGAGTGTCTGTATTAACTTTCTATATTAGCTTAGCTTTAGTTAATTCAGTTTTTAAACGAAATTAACCTAATTTAATTAAGTGCTTGCGATGGTGGTGTTAACCTAAAACATCTTTGGGAGTTATTATATTAATATTAGCTTTTATATACAAAAGTTAGTCTTACTCTATACCTTTTCAGTTTAAACTAAGATGATTATCTTGTTTAAAAATAGTCTAATTTAAATATAAAAAAGGCGACTATTAAAGAGAGGTATCTGCACGAGGGGTTTCTAAAATCGCTTTTTTTTCATCTTCAGATAATATTATCCAATCAAAAATCTCCTCATTTGTGCGCCCACATCCGGTGCAGTAACCGCTGCGCCTTTCGCATATTCCTAGGCAATCAGTTTTAAATTTAGATGGTTTTTTGTTTTGATTTAATTGGCGCATTATTAAAGCCCTAACGGTGGTGCAATTTCAAAGCGAGTAGTGAACCCATTACCTTCTTGATTGGTAGAGAGTGTAATGACAGGGGTTTTAGTATCAAGTACAAAGGTGCTGTAAATTGAACTTGCTGTTTCTTTTTGGCTTTCAAACCAACCTGTTGTGGTTAAGCATTGGCGTAATTGCTTAGCCAGTTTTTGATGAGATTTTACTGTTTGCGTTTGTGTATTAACGGGTGTTTGGCATTGGTAGCTTGCTTGCTCTGACTTATTTAAAGTAACCGTACAGGTTGCTCCAATAATGTGAGTATTAGTACGCCATTGATTAGTGAACTGGTTATCTACTTTATCTGTTTTGATTGAATTAAAACCAGACTCATAACCATTTATTAGGTTATTTATGGTGCTGCATTCATCGGGTGTTACTGTGGTTTTTACAGACTGATTCGTTGTAGTAGTGGCTGCTGTAGTTGTAGTCTGATTAGTTTTGCTGGTACAGCCCGCTAAAATAAACGCGAAGACTAAAATAAATGCGACAATAGAAGGAGTAATATAGTTTTTCATAGTTCACAGTAACCGATTAATTTAGCCACGCACTATATCACACGTGATTTACTGTAAAAATAAAAAGGCCCATAAGATATGAGCCTTTTTCAATTTGCTTTAGCAGGTGCTATTTATGGCGACCTTGCAAGCATTTAACTACATCTTCAAGGGCTAAGCCTTGGCGTTGTAGTAATACTGTAAGGTGATAAATTAAATCAGCAGACTCGTTTGTTAGCTCATCGTTATCGTGTTTCATAGCGGCAAGGGCAACTTCTACGCCTTCTTCACCTACTTTTTGACAACTACGGCTTAAGTCTTTTGCAAATAATGAGGCTGTGTAGCTTTTTTCAGGGTCGTCGTTTTTACGCGCAACAATCACATCTTCTAACTGTGCTAAAAAGCTCAAGCTTGGTTTTGCATCATCACCAAAACAACTTTGTGTACCTAAGTGGCACGTTGGGCCTTCTGGGTTGGCAAGTACTAAAATTGAATCGTAGTCACAATCTGTATGCACAGATACTACGTTTAAGTAGTTTTCTGATGACTCGCCTTTAGTCCACAAACGCGACTTAGAACGAGAATAAAACGTTACTTTATTACTCTCAAGCGTAACGTTTAGTGCTTCGCTGTTCATAAAGCCTTGCATTAAAATAACACCAGAACGGGCATCTTGAATAATAGCAGGGATCATTTCACTTTTAGCGAAATCGACTTGAGCTTGGTTTTGTTGTGTTACTTGCATAATCTTGCTGCCACTTGGTTATCTGTTAAAAATTGTTTAAGTTCGCCAATGTTAATCACATTTTTATGAAAAACGCTGGCGGCTAATGCACCATCTACTTTACTTTGTTTAAATACATCAACAAAATCTTGCATAGAGCCCGCACCGCCTGAGGCGATTAAAGGAATGTTACATAGCTCGCGAATTTTACTGAGTTGCTCGTTGTCGTAACCGTTACGAACGCCATCTTGGTTCATGCAGTTTAATACAATTTCGCCTGCACCCAAGTCTTGTACGCGTTTAACCCATTCTTGCGTTTTATAACGCGTACGGCTTGATGCATTAGGATCGCCAGTTAATTGGTAAACTAAATACTCGCCAGTAGTCTCATCAAAAAAGCTGTCTATGCCGACTACTACACATTGCTTACCAAACTCATCGTGTAATTCTTTAATAAGTTCAGGGCGCGCAATAGCAGGGCTGTTAATGCTAATTTTGTCTGCACCGCGCTCTAAAACGCGCGCTGCATCAGCTACCGATTTAATACCGCCGGCTACACAAAATGGAATATCGATATTACGCGCAATGCTCTCTACCCAATTTACATCAAGAAGGCGTTTTTCAACGCTTGCACTGATCTCGTAAAAAACCAGTTCATCTGCGCCAGCTTCGCTGTAGGCTTTAGCCATTGTTAAAATGTCGCCAACTACTTCATGACCTTGAAACTTAACGCCTTTGACTACTTGGCCGTCTTTAACGTCTAAACAAGGGATTATGCGTTTTGATAACATGCCAACGCCTCCTCAACGCTAAATGCGCCATCAAGCAGTGACTTACCTAAAATAACGCCGCCCACACCTAGTTCTTTAAGCTTTTTAATATCATCCAGTGAGCTTACGCCACCTGAGGCTTGCACTTTAATTGTGCTGTTGTGGCGAGTTAGGTCTTCGTAAAGTTCAAACGATGGACCCGTCATAGTGCCATCTTTACTGATGTCCGTGCATAAAAAATCAATAACACCTAAGCCTACGTAAAAATCAACTAGCTCAAGTAAACCAAACTCAGATTCACTTAACCAACCGTGCGTAGCAGGTGCCCAGCCAGTGGCTGTTTTATTTACATCAAGGGCAATAACAAAGTGCTCTGCGCCAAATTGTTCAATCCAGGCTTTTACTTGTTCGCGTTTTTCAACTGCCATTGAACCAATAACAACTTGATTTGCGCCGGCTTTTAGCCAATCACTTACATCTTGCTCTGAGCGAATACCGCCGCCCACTTGGTACGGTACGTTAAGCGCTTTGGTTGCAGCTTGAATATGTTTCCACTGTTTTTTACTTGGATCGCGTGCACCTTCTAAATCAACAAGGTGCAGTTTTCCTGCGCCGCTGTCTGCGTACTCTTTTAAACGCGCGCCAAGCTCGAAAGGGTAAAACTGTGCTGTGTCGTATTTACCTTGGTACAAGCGCACAATCTGATTTTGTAATACGTCTAATGCTGGAATAATCACAAATAATCTCTTTTTTGTTAGTTAATGGGCAGCTTACAACTGCCAATCAACAAAATTTTGTAATAAACGTGCGCCAACTTTTGCGCTGCGCTCTGGGTGAAATTGCATGCCAGCGTAATTGTCTTTAGCAACAATGGCTGAAAAGGTTTGACCGTATTCGCCGCTTACAAGTGTTGCGTCGTTTACTGTGTGCGCAAAGCTGTGAACAAAGTACACTTGCTCATCAAGCGTTAGCCCTTTAGTTAATGCATGCTCTTTATTAACGCTTAAGTTATTCCAACCCATATGCGGCGACGTTAAATTGCCTACATCGAGCGCTTTTACTTGTCCTGGTATTTTACCAAGGCACTGTACGTTACCTTCTTCGGTGCTTTCGCACAGTAACTGCATACCTAAACAAATCCCCATAAGCGGGCGCTGGTATTCGTTAATAGCTTGCTGCCAACCTTGGTCGGTTAAACGTTTCATTGCCACAGATGCATGACCAACGCCTGGCAATATAGCGCGCTCAAAACCGGCTAATTGCTCGGGTGTAGTAATTACTGTTGGCGTTTGCCCTAAGCGTTCAAACGCAAAGCGTACTGAATTAATATTGGCACAACCGGTGTTAATTATGGCAATCATAAACATCCCTTAGAGCTGGCTGTTTGTTGGGTGGTGTCTTGTGCTACTGCCATACGAAGGGCGCGCGAAAACGCTTTAAATAAGCCTTCTACTTGGTGATGACAGTTACCGTCGCTTACCGATAAAATAAGGCTAATAGCGGCATTATCACTTAAGCTTTTGAAAAAGTGCTCAACCATTTGTACGTCTAAATCACCGGCTTTTTCGCGGCTAAAGTTAGCGTTTAATACAAATGATGCACGACCCGATAAATCAATTTGTGCTTCAGCTTTACATTCATCCATAGGAAGAGCAAAACCATAGCGCGCAATTTGCGATTTAGTCCCGAGGGCTTGTTTAAGTGCAACACCAAGAGCAATACCAATGTCTTCAACCAGGTGGTGCTCGTCTATGTGTAAATCGCCTTTGGCTTTAATGTTTAAACCAATGTTTGCGTGCGTGCGAATTTGATCAAGCATGTGATCAAAAAAGCCAAGTCCGGTGTCTATGCTGCCATTTTTAGTTTGATCTAAGTTTATTGCCACATCAATTTGGGTTTCTTTGGTATTGCGTGTAACACGACCTTCGCGGTTTGCGGTGGTCAATTTAGTCACTATCGCACTCCAATCGCCGTCGTATAAAATACCTTCACAACATAGGTTTTGAGCAAGACCAATATCAGTTTCACGGTCGCCAATAACAAAAGAGCGCGCTAAGTCTACTTTGCCTGAGCGCATAAGCTCGGTAAGTAAGCCTGTTTTAGGTTTACGGCAATCGCAGTTTTGCTCGTTAAAGTGAGGGCAAATTAATACTTCGTCAAAGCTAATGCCTTGGCTTTGCATTATGTCCATCATTTTGTCTTGTGCAATATCAAAGTCAGCAGTCGGGAAGCTATCTGTGCCTAAACCATCTTGGTTGGATACCATAACTAAACGGTAACCTGCAGCTTGTAATTGTAATAACGCAGGGATAACGCCAGGTAAAAATGCTAGCTTTTCAAGGCTATCTACCTGTTTGTCGGTAATTGGCTCTTCAATGATAGTGCCGTCGCGGTCGATAAATAAATAGGGGTTGCTCATGATACTTCGTTTCCTGCTAAAGATGCTGTGGAAGCTGGCGTTTGTAGGCCATCTAACCAAATTTTTACTTGTTCAAGTTCTTGTTCACTACCAATTGAAATCCGTAGCCAGTCGTCTTCACCGTATAGCGTAAAAGCGCGCATAACCAAACCTTGCTCAAGTGCAATTTTAAAATAGTTTTTATCGGCTAATTTTAAAGTAACAAAGTTACCTTCACCAGTGATAATTTTTAATGCAGCAGGGGATGCGTTTAGCCAATCCACTAATTTAGCTTTTAAGCTATTTAAAATAGTAACTTGGCGGCGCATTGATGTAATTGCATCGGGTGCAATTGCTTGCGCTGCAATACTTGCTACTACGCCAGATACCGGATACGGCGCAATGACTTTACGAATTGGCGCAAGAGTTGCTGCTTGTGCAAGGGTAAAGCCTGTTCTAAGGCCTGCCAACGCAAAGGCTTTAGAAAGCGTACGCAAAACCACTACATTACTAAACTCATTAATAAATTTAGTGGCGCTTTGCTCTGGGCAAAACTCTATATAGGCTTCATCAACAATAACTAATGCTTTACCTGCAAGTGCTGTTGCAATCGCTTTTACTTTATCAAGTGGCGTTAAGCTACCCGTTGGGTTATTTGGGTTACAAATAAACACCAGTTTTGAGCTGCCAACAGCTGCGATTATTTCGTCAACACTGCCATTTAGTAATAACTCTTGGGTAAGCGCATTAATGCCAACGTTGTGTGTATCGGCCGTTACTTTGTACATACCGTAGGTTGGTAAAAATAGCGCAATACTATCTTTAGCTGGTTCACAGTATGTGCGCACTAAAAGCTCAATGCCTTCATCTGCGCCACGCGTCATTAATATATTTTCGCTTTCAAGCTCTGTATAAGCTGCGTAGCGGTCAATAACCAGTTGCGGTTGTGGATCGGGATAGCGATTTAAATCCTCAATACTCAGTTCAAGATTTCTAGCATACGGGCTTTCGTTAGCATTTAGCCACGTAGTACCGGTTAGCTTTTCACTTTTTGCAGAGCTGTATGCAGCAAGGGCTGCAATATTTTTAGGTAATAAGCTAGACGCTTGTGCGCTCTCATTGCTCATTTTTAATTGCCTCTAAACGAATTGAAACCGCATTAGCGTGGGCATCAAGGCCTTCTGCATCTGCAAGTGGTAAAATAGCTTTTGAAAGCTGTGTTAAACCACTTTTAGTAATTGTTTGCACTGTGTATGTACGAAAAAAATCAAGCAAGTTTAAGCTAGAATATGTTGCACTGTAACCATATGTTGGTAACACGTGGTTAGTACCCGATGCGTAATCGCCTGCAGATTCTGGCGTGTAGTCACCTACAAATACTGAGCCTGCGTTTTTAACTTTATCTAGGTATGGTGTTGCATCGCCTAGTTGTAAAATTAAGTGCTCTGGGCCGTATTGCGCCGATACATCAAATGCTTGCTCAATTGAATCGACCAAAATAAGCGAAGAATTAGCGAGCGCTTGCTCGGCTGTTTCTTTGCGACTCAAATTAGCCAACTGGCGTGTAAGTGCCTGCTGAGTTTGTTCTATTATACTTTCGCTGTTACATAATAAAATAACTTGCGAGTCTGCACCGTGCTCTGCTTGTGAGAGTAAATCGGCGGCTATAAATTCTGGGTTTGCACGTTCATCTGCAATAACTAATACTTCAGACGGACCTGCTGGCATATCAATTGCCATACCTGGAATAGTTTGCGCAACGAGCTGTTTAGCCATTGTTACAAAGCTATTACCTGGGCCAAATATTTTGTTCACTTTAGGAACCGATTCGGTGCCATAAGCCATTGCTGCAATTGCGCCTGCGCCACCACTTTCTATTAAAGTAGTAATGCCACATAACTTAGCTGCATATAAAATAGCAGGGTTAATCGCTTTATCACCTTGTACCGGTGTAGCAAGTACAACGGTTTTTGCGCCGCTTAACTGCGCTAATACACCCTGCATAATAACCGACGATGGCAGTGGAGCACTGCCACCGGGTACATAAATACCGACTGCTTCGATGGCTTGATATTTCAGTTCACATACAACGCCTGGTTGGGTCGATAATTTAATATCTTTTGGCAATTGCGCTTCGTGAAAACGTTTAACGTTTGCATAAGCGGTATCAATTGCGTATTTAAGCTCTGCACTTAGTGCTTGCTCTGATGCGTTAATTTCATCAAGCGGAACACATAAGCGAGGGTTAGATCTATTATCAAACTCTTTAGCCATGCTAAGTAAGGCTTCATCGCCTTGCTCTTTTACTTTAGCTAAGATAGTTTTGCATATAGCTTCAACCTTGGCACTGGCAGAAACTGCAGGGCGCATTAGCGCCGCTGCTTGTACTTGTGAAGATTCCTCATTCCAACGAAGCATGGCACTTACTCCATCATTTTTTCAATTGGCATAACTAAAATAGAGTTAGCGCCTAGGGCTTTTAACTGCTCCATTGTTTCCCAAAATAATGTTTCGCTGCTTACCATGTGAAGTGCTACGTATTCATCGTTACCAGCAAGGGCAAGTAGAGTAGGTTGACCAGAACCAGGTAAAATTTCACAAATTTCATCAAGTTTGTTTTTTGGTGCGTGTAGCATGATGTATTTACTTTCTTTAGCTTGTCTAACACCACGTAGGCGCGGCATAAGCTTATTGATTAGTGCTAGTTTGTCGGCATCTTGAAGATTTTTATTTTGAATTAAACAGGCGTTTGATTCTAAAATTGTTTCGCCTTGAATCAAGCCGTTAGCTTCAAGTGTTGCGCCAGTAGATACTAAATCACAAATTGCATCAGATAAACCCGCACGCGGTGCTACTTCAACAGAACCAGTAAGCATTACTGTACTTGCGTTAATGCCTTCGCGCTTTAACCACTGAGTTAAAATTTCTGGGTAGGTAGTAGCAATACGTTTGCCTTCAAACCAGCTCTTATCACGAGCGCCAAGCTCTTGTGGCCATGCAAGTGCAAGGCGACAGTAACCAAAGTCTAGTTTTGAAAGTTTGGTTACTTCACTTGGAACACCTTGGCGTTCACGTTCTGCTTGAACTTCTACTAGTACGTTTTCGCCAACTATGCCTAAGTCACATACACCGTCCATTACTAAACCCGGAATATCGTCATCGCGCACACGTAGTACGTCAATTGGCATATTAGTTGAGTGTGCGATTAAGCGTTGTTCACGAAGGTTAAGTTTAACACCTAACTGTTTAAGCAGATCTTGACAATCTTTAGATAGGCGGCCGCCTTTTTGGATGGCGATACGTAGACGATTACTGTTGTTCATTATTCATTTTCCTTTAATTTAAAAACTAAAAACCCCGAGGGGAACCTCAGGGCGAAAATGAATCAATGTTATTTGAATCGCCAGAGGTTCCTTTTAGGAATAACCTCTCAGCGAAAGACCTGACAGGTTATTCCGGTGAATGGTGGTGATGATGTACTGTTGTCAGGTTTAAGCGCATTTTTTATCCTATATAACTGCCCGTTATTTTGTTAACGTGCAGTTGTTATCTGTTTAAGTAAATTTCGCATTCATAAAAACATAAACGACCATATTATGGCAAGTTTTTTTTAGCTTAATTAAAGCATATCTTATAACTGTCGATAATATTAAAGTAAGATGAGTGATTTCAACAATATATTTGTTTGTTTATTAGTCAAACTAAGTGATTAGTTAATAAAACAATAAAATAAGGAAGTACATATGGATATCATGATCCCTTATTTAGGAAGAATAACCAGGCTAGAAGTTGAGTCTAAAGGAGCATTCCATATTGCAGGAGTGCAAAGTGTTGCTGCGACTGAAAAGGTTGAGCTAGAGAATAAAAAAAGGCGTGAGTTACAAAAAAAGAAAAAGCTTAATACGTTTGATGATCAAACCCAAAGAGCAAATACAAACTCAGATGATGAAGATGGTCCACATTTAGATACATGGGCTTAGTACATTTTAGAACTTTAAGTTAATGAGAATAAAAGGCCCAAATTGGGCCTTTTAACTACATTTTAGTTTACTTTTGGTTTTTGCCTTTAAAGATATAAAATCCAAATATCGCAATAACAATTAACTGGGCAGTCACTCCTTGCCATGTTGATTTAATACCAAGCCATACTAAATCAATATTAATAGGCAAGGTCGCAATGCCAACAATATCTGCCTCTTGAAGCGCCGTTACGGCTTTGCCCATAAGCACAAATGAAAGTAAGAACAACAGGTACGTTGTAATTGCAAAAAACTTAGCAACAGGTAATTTTATTGAGTATTTTACTAACACCCAAGTAATTACAGCGAGTATTGCTACGCCAATGGCAAAGCCCATAGCAATAGACGAGTACTGATCAGTGGTGCTTTGTGTAAGCAGTGACTGATAAAACAATACAGTTTCGAATACTTCACGATAAACGGCTATAAACGAGAGCCCAGCTAATCCCCAGAGGGTTCCTGATTCAAGACGTTTATTAATATTGTTTTGAATATAAGCTTGCCACTGTTTTGCACTGGTTTTGCTGTGCATCCAAACACCGACATAAAGTAATATTACGGCGGCAAGCATAGCGCCAACACCTTCCATTACTTCTCGGCTTGCACCACTTATTTCTATCAATGTTTGCGCAGCAGCCCACGTTAAGCCACCAGCAATAAGCGCTGCAATCCAACCTACATGAACATATTTTAACGCATCTTGGCGCTTGGTTTTAATAAGTACGGTCATTAATGCAATAATTACTAATAGTGCTTCTAGTCCTTCGCGAAGTAAAATAACCAAACTTGCTGAAAGCAGGGCACTGTCGGTTAATTTTGTTTCGTTAAGCATGTTGCTTGCTTTTGCTAATTGGGCAAGCGCAGCTGTTACTTTTTCATTTACGATGGCAGTGTCTTTTTCTTCTTTAAACGTTTTGCGCAAATCCATTAATTGCACTTCAATGCTTTTACGTAAATTTTCATCGTATGCATTTAAGTTATTTTCAACTAGTTCAAAACCATCTAAGTAAGCACTAATCGATAAGTCACTTGCTTGAGAATAATTACCTTTAGCATGTGCCTGTTGGGCTGCAAGTAATTGCGTACGTGTAACCGATATAGGATCTTTTTTTGCGCTAAACAAATGTTCAGGGTTGCCACGCAGCCATTGCACATATTGCTTTTGAGTATCATTTAGCCCTACGCTGAGTTGTGCAGGATTAAGATTAACAATTTGTGATGCTGTTATGTTTTGCTCAACGTTTTTAGGTTGTTCTACAGACTGAAACGCTAAACTACCTACATAAAATGCTAAAGACCAACGCTGTTGCTCGTTAAATTGAGTAAAAGCGACCATCGGTGTATCTTCAATGCCGTTGCTTACAGCATCAAACAATCCCATTAAAGAACGGTTAGTTGCACGTTCTTCATTTGTAAAATTAGTCGGTTCTGGTGTTAAGTTTTTAGCTAAAGGACCATCGCCTTTACCACTTGGACCATGGCACATTGAGCAGTTAGCCGAAAAGAGGGCTTTAGTTTGCTCAATAGGTAGCAAAGAATTGGGTAAAGAAAGTTGTGGCATGAATTTTAGTAAGGATTCGCGAAGAACAGAGCTAGCAGCACGAACTTCCTCAACGCTGCCTTTGTTAGATATAATACTGTGCAACGTTTGTGCGTGAGTTTTTACAATATCAAATTCATTTGTATTACTTGTAAGTGACGTTGCTTGACTGATAATTACATTAGAAAACTCAGTCATTTCTTGATATTCGTCAGCGTCAAGAACTTTACCATTACCCACTGCGGCAACGTAATCAACACCTACATATTCGGCAAGCTGTGCAATTTGTTTAATTTTCGTTTGCTGTTCAGGTGAAGCCGAAACAGAAAAACTACTCAGTACCATAAAAAATAGCATAAAAGCAGCATACAAATGACGCTTAGTTAAAGAAATGGTATTTAAAAATGCAAAATAGGAATTACTGGACATCGTATAGCCCTAGAGGTGAAAACCAAAAAGTATAATCATTTTCATTTGCATTTCAAGGGAATTGTACTAAGAGAGGAGGAATAGTCGAAAATATAATTTTTTATGTTACTACGATGTTTTTAAACTTAAAAAATTAGTAAATAAAGCCAAGTTTAACCTTATTTACTAATTTTAATTATTTATAAAAGGTAAAGCTATTTTGATTCTTCAGCTGACTTAATACTGCTTTGTATTAATGGTGAAATAGTTAAACCTTGTACAATAATAGAAAATATAACGACAACGTAGGTCACAATAACAATAAGGTTATGCAAGTCAGATCCCGCTATGTAAACCTGATCGCGAGGAATAGCCGCCGCCATTGCAAGTGCAAGTCCGCCACGTAAACCACCCCAAGTTAATATTTTAACACTGTGCTTGTCGTAAGTTCTAAAGCGTTTAAAGATAACAAACGGTGCTCCAACACTTATAAAACGCGCGAGTAATACAGCAGGTACCATTAACAACCCTAAGCCAATTTCTCCGATTGTAATAGGCATAGTCACAATTAGCATACCAATTATCAAAAACAATAAAGCATTTAAAAAGCTATCGGTTGCATGCCAAAAATCTTTTACGTAGCGAGTGTCTTCTGGACCGGTGCGTTCAGTTGCTTTAGTTCGCGTAATATTACCCATTAATATACCACTGGTAACCATGGCAAGTGCCCCTGATATTTCCCAGATATTGGCTGCGGCAAAGCCGGCTGAAGGTATAGTGAGTGTTATTAACAGTCGAATGTTTACATCACGGCTGTTAATTATTAAAAAGTGACCAACTAAAGCAATTATTAAACCAAATGCAATACCACCAAGTGCATCAACAAAAAATAGCTCAGCCACATCATAAAAGTTTGCATCGGTACCATAAAAAGCAATCGAAAAAATGGTTGTAAAGATTACTAAACCAATACCATCATTAAACAATGATTCGCCTTCAACTTGTACAGATATACCCTCTGGAGCACGCATTTGCTTAATGATTGCAAGTACAGCAATTGGATCGGTTGGGCTAATTAAAGCACCAAACAGTAAACAATAAATGAACGGGACAGGCCAGCCCAATAAAGCAAATAAGTAAAAACTAAAATAGCCAACAATAAAAGTAGAAACAAGAGTAGAAAACAATACAAGTGCCGTTATTTCCCAGCGTTGTTTTCTCAGTGCTAACAGGTTTATTTCCAGTGCACCTGCATAAAGCAAGAAACCTAACATACCTTTGAGGAGTAATTCGTTAAAGTTAATACTCGAGACTATTTTTGTCATTTCAAGTGCGTTTTGATCGCCTAATAATTTAACTGCAACAATCAACAGCAATGAAATAACAACCGAGCCTGTTGTAATCGCAATTGTTGTTTGCATTTTAAGAATATATTGATTTGCAAATGCAATAAAAATAGCAAGTGCAGAGAGAAAACAAATGAGGTACCAAGCATTCATTGATTAACCTTAACAAATTATAAATGACATATAAAAAATAGGATTTTAAACCGCGCTAATGGTACTCCTGTCATATTAGTGTGTCACAAGTTTTATGGTATTAATTGCCTTTTAATTATGGCTCAAGTGGACATTTAGTTAATGTTTATTTAAGAGTGTTAAAACGAGTGGTTATTACTTTAAAAGTAAGTTATTTACTTCAATTATATTTATCTACATACCGTTTTAGTAAGTGAAGCGATGTGATTAATTTTACGTACTTATGTAAAAATTAAATCTTCTAAACAAGTATTGAACAATAACAAATTTGTTAGGTTACAAATAAATTATAACCAGATGGTTTTAATTTATTACACAAGATTTCTAATTGCTTGCCCTCAACGCTTTGCTTACGTAAAATCCCGTTATTATTTCTTGTAAAGTGATTGGTATTATCAAACAGCTGTTTAGTGCAACCGGGCCGTTGGCGTTATCTTTAGATGGATATACACCACGTCAGCCTCAAATAGATATGGCTGTAGCCGTTGCAGATGCATTAAAAAGCAGTTCCCAATTGGTAGTTGAAGCCGGTACAGGTACAGGCAAAACGTTTGCTTATTTAGCACCTGCACTTAAGTCGAAAGGCAGAACCATTATTTCTACAGGTTCAAAAGCCCTACAAGAACAGTTATACCATCGTGATTTACCTCAGTTAGTTAAAGCTTTAAGCGCTTCTAAAAAAACAGCCTTATTGAAAGGACGAGCTAACTACTTATGTACTTACAGACTAAATCAACATGTTGCTCATGTACCGACTGATGATTCTGATGTAATGCACCAACTTGCAATGGTTGCTAAGTTTGCAAGTGAGACACAAACAGGCGATTTAGCTGATTGTATTGGTATAGAAGATGATGCCAAAGTGCTGCCTTATGTAAATTCAACGGCCGACAATTGTTTAGGTAAAGAATGCCCCGATTTTCAAAGTTGTTATGTACGTAAAGCGCGATTAACAGCGGCTGATGCTGATGTGGTTGTTATTAATCATCATTTATTTTTTGCAGATATGGCAGTAAAAGAAAGTGGTTTTGCTGAACTTATGCCTAAAGCTGACGCTTACATATTCGACGAGGCTCATCAGTTAAGCGAAATTGCCAGTGATTACTTTGGCGAAAGTGTGGGTACTAAAAAGCTGGTGGATTTAATAAATGATTTACGTGCTATTTATAGATCCGAAATTCCAGATATGTTGCAGCTAGGTAAAAGCTTAAATAAATTAGAAACGAGTGTTGCCGATTTACGACTGCAGTTTGGTGTAGATGGAAGTAGAGGGGATTGGCGAGAAAAACTCAGCGATAAATTAATATGTGCTGCGCTACATCGCGTAATTAGCGACTTAGATTTTGTTTACCAAGTATTAAAGCTGTGCTTAGACCGAAGCGATAAAATAGAGCACCCATTTGAGCGTACACTGGCTTTTAAAGGTCAGTTAGAGCGAGTTTTTGACACGGCTCAAACTGGTTTTAGTTATTGGTATGAAACAACACGGCGTTATTTAACTATTAATATAACGCCATTAAATGTATCAGCTAAATTTGCTCAGATGATGCAAGACACCGGTGCGGGCTTTGTTTTTACATCAGCAACGCTCTCTGTTGACAACAAACTAGAGCACTTTAATGCAAGCCTTGGCTTAAAACCAAAACAAAGCATGATGGTAGATAGCCCGTTTGATTATCCAAATCAGGCGCTACTATGTTTACCTCGCTATTTACCAGAATCGCACGCTGATAATATGCCACATGCGATTGTAAAATTAACACTTGAGCTTATAAAATCAGCGCAAGGACGTTGCTTTGTACTTTTTACTAGTTATCGAATGATGCACTTAGTGGCTGAAGGGCTTACTACACAAATAGACTATCCGGTTTATATGCAGGGGCAGATGTCTAAGCGTATTATTTTAGAAAAATTTACGCGCCACGGTAATGCTGTATTACTTGGCACTGCTTCTTTTTGGGAAGGTGTTGATGTACGCGGTAGCACGCTAAGCTGTGTTATTATTGATAAGTTACCATTTGCAGCACCAGACGATCCATTACTACAAGCCAAAATGCAAGATTGCCAAATGCAGGGAAAAGATCCATTCGCGCATATACAATTACCACAAGCTGTTATTGCACTTAAACAAGGTGTTGGACGTTTAATACGAGATACTAAAGATAAAGGCGTACTTGTAATATGCGATAACCGCCTAGTTACACGCCAATACGGGCAAGTCTTTTTAAAAAGCCTGCCGCCAATGCGCCGAACGCGTAGTTTAGAAGATGCCAATAAATTTTTACAACAAATTAATTAGAGTAATAAAATGATCAAAAGTAACATTCTTGCCCTTGACGCTTCAACTGAAGCATTATCAATTGTTTTGCATTTTCAGGGCCAAACATTTCATCATTTTGAAGAATGTCCGCAACAGCATAGTCAAAAAATTCTACCGCTTATTGACGAGTTATTAACTAAAGCAAACTGCAAACTAAAGGATTTAGATGTTATAGGATTTGGTCAAGGACCTGGCAGTTTTACTGGTGTACGTATTAGTGTAGCTATAGCGCAGGGCTTAGCATATTCAACTAATTTACCGCTTGTAGGTGTATCAACTCTAGGAATTATGGCGCAACAAGCATTTGAACAAAACGGTAGTGTGAGCGTTTACCCAAGTATAGATGCACGTATGGGCGAAATATACTTTGCACATTACCAAGCGCAAAATAATTTAATGCTTTTAGTTAATCAAGAGTGCGTAATAAAACCTGACTTACTAAATAATGATTATATTACTACCACTGAGCCATCTGTAGCTGTAGGCACAGGCTTTAAAACATACCCTGATGCACTGAACAGTTTTGATAATGTTACAATTAATAGTGATATTACATTGCCAGACGCTCGTTATATGTTGGCTCAAGTTGAAGCTGCTTTTTTAGCGGGAGACGTTGTAAAAGCGAGCGATGCACAACCTAAGTATGTACGTGATACGGTTACTTGGAAAAAGTTACCAGGTCGTGAGTAGCAACATTATTTGCAAATTGGTTGTTTTTAAATCATAATTTTAAGTAAGATTAAGGTTGGAGACGCGTAATGACGCTGCCTATTGGTTCAGGTTTTTTTACAGGGGATATTCCAGGTAGGGTTAGCTCTACTAAAATTGTTACTAATAAACCACAAAGTTTATTAGAACAACCTGCTGTCCAAAAAACGAATACTGATTATGTAAAAAGCAGTAAAGAGGGCGTAGAGCTTGCCAATCAGCTGTTTAAAACCAGTGCTAAAAGCAATGAATACAGCCAAACAATTTATGACCAACCATCAGCTAAAATTAGTAAAGCAATTTCGACTTACACTGAATTCGCTAATTTAGAGCGCAGAGCAGAAGTTAAAAATTTAATAGGCGTTGATATATACGCTTAAAACTTTAGCGTTTTAATTTAGTAAAATCGTGTAGCTCAATAAAAAGCCCGAACATATGTTCGGGCTTTTGTATTATACAAAACAAAGTCTTAAATTATTGTTCAATAAAGCCAATTAGCTTATCTGCAATATCTGTATTGTTTTGCGAACCAATAAATTGCTCGCTGCCTTTGCCATAAGCAAATACTTGAACGTCTACAGCGGTGTGCCCGCCGGTTGTCCAGCCAGTAAAGCTTGTATCACTAATAATACTTTTAACTGCTAAGTTAAGTGCCTTTTCGCCCATTTTTTTAGCTTGTTCGAGTTTAATTTGATTTTCAGTTGTAAACTCAATATTTGTATTAGCAGTCCAAACCGACTTTAAATTATTAGACTCCATAAGCAGAACAGTTAATTTAGAAGCTGATGCTTTAATCCCTTTAACTACCTCAGTTTCCCATTTATATTGGCCGTGCGCACCAATAGTTAGGCCGCCCGTTGAGTGATCGGCTGTTATAACTAAAATAGTGTCTTTGTTTTTATCAACATACGCTTTTGCTTTCTCGATTGATTTAGCAAAGTCGTCCATTTCAGCCATAGCACAGGCTATATCGTTGGCGTGCCCACACCAATCAATTTGGCTTCCCTCAATCATTACAAAAAATCCTTCTTTGTTTTGACCGTCTAGTAAATCAAGTGCTTTAGACGTTAATTGAGTAAGGCGAGTTGGGTTTTCATCTAATGCAAAAGGCAAGCCTTTAGATGCGTATAAACCAATTGCAGGTATTTGTGTAATTTGCCCTAGGTTTTTAATGTCGTCACCATATTGATAACCGGCTGCTTTAAATTCATCAACAATATTACGATCTTCACGAATAAAGTATTTAGTACCACCCCCTAGCATTAAATCGACAGGTAATTTACCGGCAATTTTATTATCAATGTAATCATTTGCTATATCATCGTAGTTATTTCGAGACTCGTTATGGGCTGCAAAGCTTGCTGGAGTTGCGTGGTTAATTTGTGATGTTACAACAAGCGCTGTGGTCATACCGCGTTCTTTAGCTATTTCAAGCATCGTTTTAACTGGTTTTTTATCTGTATCTACCGCTATAGCACCATTATAACTTTTATGACCGCTACTAAGCGCTGTTGCACCTGCTGCGCTATCAGTTACATATGTATGGTCATCAGGGTAAGTATGCGCCATGCCTTTTAAAATTGTATCGAAAACAGTACCTTCGATCTCTTTAGTCGCAGGGTCGTCTTTAAAATAGCGATAAGCAGTGGTGTAAGCCGGACCCATGCCGTCACCAATCATATAAATTACATTTTTAGGAGCTGATTCTGCGTAAGCACCGCAAGTGGTGCATAAAAGTGCCAACAAACTGATCTGTTTTTTCATGGTTGTACCTTATGTGTACCTTAATTTAATAGCCGCATTTATTGTATACCGTAAGTGTTATAAATAAATGAATATATGAGATGAATAACAATTAATAAGCTTACTTTATCTAACAGATCATTTTTATAGTTTATAGTTACTATAACCGTTTGATATACCCAGATTCAGTGAAAAACTTAGCACAAAATAAATATTAATTAGGTTGCTTGATAGCTATTAAGACCTAATATTTACTTAAGGTTTTGAAATAATTGGTTTTATTACATTAATGCACTTAGTATTGCATAATATAAGCTGTTAATTGGCTAGATAAGTGGGTTGAATTTACATGTTAGTGGTCTGACAACTTGTATGCTATAAATAATAATAACTAAAAAGAAGAGGTATGGTGTGCAGCCCTTTAATATTAAAACCAATAATTTAAATATTCATGGTTTAAAGACCGGTTGCGGTGATGAGATTGTTATTGCTTTACATGGCTGGTTAGATAATAGTAGCAGCTTTGTACCTATGCTAGTTAATGCACAACCAGAGCAAACTTGGTATTGTGTTGATTTTGCAGGGCATGGTTTATCGTCTTGGCGAAGTGATGATGCACATTATTATTTTGTTGATTATATAGATGATATATACCAACTTATAAATGCACTTGGTGTTAAAAAAGTACATTTAGTTGGGCATTCTATGGGGGCTATGGTCGCGGGATTGTTCGCTAGTTGTTTTAATAGTTATGTAAAGTCAGTTACCTTTATAGAAGGAATTGGTTGCATTACCACCCCAAGCGAAAGTGTGTGTGAGCAGTTAAAAAGTGCGGTGTTAAATAGGTCGCGATTAAAAAGTAAAAAGCCGAGAATTTACAAATCTAAAGAGCTTATTTATGAAGCGCGATCACTAACAACCGACTTAAATAATGAACTTATTGCGCTTTTAATGGATCGAAATATAAAATCAGTATCAGGCGGATTTAAATTAACAACAGATCCAAAGCTTAAAAATCACTCAGGTTTTAGGTTTGATGAGGCGCAATGTATTGGTGCAATAAAAGATTTATCTGCACCATGTCAGTTAATTTTAGGCAATGAAGGCTATTCATTTGTGAAACAAAATTTGGCAAAGTATGTTAGTTATTACAACAACTTGAATGTTATTCATGTGGATGGGGGACACCATTGCCATATGCAAAGTAGTGAACTATGTTTTGAGCACATAAATGCATTTATGGTGCAAAGTGGTGCATGTTAATTGTATATTAACGCTAAATGTGGGATTATCATCGCATTAGAGTATTTGCTCAATTGTTAAAGTGCCTTACTTAGATTAAGGTTAATAAAAATATAATTATAAACAGGGGCTAAGAGTGGAAAAAATCTGGCTTAAGCGCTACCCAGAGGGTATGCCTGAAACAATCGATCCTGAGCATTACAACTCGTTACTCGAAGTATTTGAAAAAAGTTTTAGTGATTACAAAGATTTACCTGCATTTTCTAATATGGGTAAAACGTTATCTTATGACGAAATTGATACAGCGACTAAAAAAGTTGCTTCCTACATCCAAAATAACTTAGGTCTTAAAAAAGGCGATAAAGTTGCTGTTATGATGCCTAACTTACTGCAAACACCAGTAACTATCTTAGGTATTTTGCGTGCAGGTTGTGTGGTTGTTAACGTTAATCCACTTTATACTGTACGTGAGTTAGAACATCAATTAAAAGACTCTGATACAACAGCTATTTTTATACTTGCAAACTTTGCTGACACGCTCGAAAAGTCACTTGCACATACTGATGTTAAACACATTGTAGTGACGCAAGTAGGCGATATGGTGGGTGGTATTAAAAAGCACATAGTAAACTTTGTTGTTAAGTATATTAAAAAAATGGTACCTAAGTTTAGTTTACCAAACCCAATTAAGTTTTCTGATCTATTAGATGCAGACGAAAATGCATATAAACGTCCAGAAATGGGTTTAAATGATTTAGCATTTTTACAATATACCGGTGGAACTACGGGTGTATCTAAAGGTGCGATGTTAAGCCATGGAAATATGGTAGGTAACTTAGAGCAAGTATCAGGTTGTTTAGATAATGTATTGGTTCGTGGTAAGGAAGTGGTTGTTACCGCTTTACCGCTTTACCATATTTTTGCACTAACGGCTAACTGCTTAACCTTTATGAAATATGGTGGTTTAAACTTATTAATTACCAATCCTCGTGATATGCCAGGGTTTGTAAAAGAGTTAGGGCAAACTAAATTTACAGCTATTACTGGCGTAAATACTTTATTTAATGGCTTATTAAACACACCTGGTTTTGCAGATCTTGACTTTAGTCATCTCAAAATGTCACTTGGTGGTGGTATGGCTGTCCAACGTCCTGTTGCTGAAAAATGGCACAAAGTGACTGGCTCAAAATTAATGGAAGGCTATGGTTTAACCGAATGTTCTCCTTTAGTTACTATAAGCCCTTATGACTTAGAATCTTATAATGGCTCGATTGGTTTACCAGCACCTAATACAGACATTAAGCTAATACTAGATAATGGTGAAGAAGCTGCAAAAGGCGAACCTGGCGAGCTATGCGTTAAAGGCCCACAGGTTATGGTGGGTTATTATAAACGACCAGACGCTACCGCTGAATGTTTAAAAGACGGCTGGTTCGCAACTGGTGATATAGCGACTTATGATGATGAAGGTTTCTTTTTTATAGTAGACCGTAAAAAAGATATGATTATCGTATCGGGCTTTAATGTATTTCCAAACGAAATAGAAGAAGTGGTTGCAATGCACGAAGGCGTGCTAGAAGTAGCTGCTATTGGTGTACCTCACGATGCAAGTGGCGAACAAGTTAAAGTTTTTGTTGTGAAAAAAGACCAATCCTTAACTGAAAAAGATATAATAAAACACTGTCGTGATAATTTAACTAATTACAAGGTTCCAAAACTCGTTGAGTTTAGGGATGAGTTGCCTAAAACTAATGTAGGTAAAATACTCAGAAGAGCCTTGAAAGATTAGCAACCTATAAAAAAGCCGGCAATAGCCGGCTTTTTTATTGTAGGAGACTAAGTGCAATACCAATTGATTCAAACCCAAAACCAACTCAATACCTTTGTTGAGCAGATTCAAAACAAACCTATTTTAGCTATTGATACCGAATTTATGCGCCGTCGCACTTTGTATCCTGAAGTTGCACTTATTCAGGTTTTTGATGGAGAACATTTAGCGCTTATCGATCCACTTGCCGAACTGTCATTATTTGATTTTTGGCAAATTTTAAAAGATCCCGCTGTTTTAAAAGTTCTACATTCGCCATCAGAAGACATCGAAGTATTTCAAAAGTACGCAGGATTTGTACCAGCCCCATTATTTGACACACAGTTTGCATTACAATTACTTGGTGAAGGCAACTGTATGGGCTTTGCCCTTATGGTAAAAGAGCTATTAGGTATTGAAATAGATAAAAGTGAATCTCGTACCAATTGGCTGCAACGCCCGTTAACAACAAAACAACTTGATTATGCAGCTGCTGATACATTTCATTTATTGCCCTGTTTTGAATTAATTATAGAGCGTATTAAAGCCGCTGATTTATTTGATATTGTAATAAATGAAAGTGAGTTAATTGCTAATAAACGTGCTTTTCAAACACCGGATGATCTTTTATACAAAGACATAAAAAATGCTTGGCAACTTAAACCACATGAATTAGCCGTTTTAAAAGAGCTTGCTGCATGGCGTCGAAGTAAAGCAATACGTAAAAATTTAGCGCTTAACTTTGTTCTTAAAGAACATAACATGACTGAGATTGCTAAACGTGGTCCGTCTAGTTTAAATGCACTTAGACAAATACCAGGCGTTGAAGCAATTGAAGTTAATCGATCTGGTGTAGAAATTCTTAAGTGTATTGAGGTCGCTAAACTGATACCAGATGAGCAGCACCCAGAGACTCTAAAGCGTTTAATTGATTTTCCTACTTATAAAAAAGTAGCAAAAGATGTAAAACAAAAAATCACTAAAGTAGCAAAAGAGCATAATATTCCTGAAGATGTTATGGCATCTAAAAAGCAAGTTAATCAATTAATTAGCTGGAATTGGAAACTAACTTCAGAACAAAAACTAAAGCATATCAAGCCCGATTTATTAAGCTCTTGGCGTTATGACTACGTTAAAGCAGCGCTAAAAGAATGGGATACTTAGTACTCTAATTCTATCGAATAAATAAAGCAGTATTAATTTTTTAATACCAACAACTTACTTTGGGTTAATGCTGCTTACATCTATTATAGGTTTCAATTGTACTTATAATTTAATATTTAGCTGATTGCTTTAGACACATATTAATAGCGTGCTAAAAAGCGAGTTTAGTTGACATGTTTTTAATTTAAATATGACGTTTGTAAGTCGCTATAAACTTTTTTTAGTTTAAGGATTAAACACAGAGATAAGTTTTATATACAGGTAGTTTGTAAACCAAAATGTATCGGCAGGTTATATTGCTTTATGTAGTTAAAGTATAAGTAAAAAGTATATGCAAGCTACTGAAAGGTTTAAACAAACAGCTAAATATTTCATACTGTAATAGAGCATGACAATTTTTAATTGTTCAGTAAATAGTGTTTAAAGAAGAGGGCGCCATTAATTAGTAGCGCCCATTCTTTAATTACTTTCTTTCTTCATCAGGTAATGTAACGTTTAGCTCAAGTACGGCTAAATCATCTTCGTTTTGATCAAACTGTACCTGTACTGCATCGCTGCTTACGTTCACGTATTTGCGGATCACATCTAAAATATCTTGTTTTAATTGTGGTAAGTAATCCGGAGTTCCTCGTTGGGAACGCTCGTGCGCGACAATGATCTGCAATCGCTCTTTTGCTAATGACGCACTATTTTTCTTTTCTGAGCGGAAGTAGTCAAGTAAAGACACGTTAACCTCCAAAAATCCGTTTAAATAAGCCTTTTTTCTCTACATCTAAGAAGCGAAAATCGACGGTTTCACCGAGTAAGCGATTAATTGCATCAGCATACGCCTGACCAGCATCAGACTCACTGTCTAATATAACCGGTTGACCCGAGTTTGATGCGCTCAATACTGCTTGCGATTCAGGAATAACACCTAATAATGGAATTGCTAAAATGTCTTGTACGTCTTCAACAGATAGCATTTCGCCTTTAGCAACACGTTCTGGATTATAGCGTGTTAATAATAAATGCTCTTTAATATTTTCTAAACCTTCTTCAGCACGTTTTGATTTGCTGTGTAAAATACCTAAAATACGGTCAGAATCTCGTACTGACGAAACTTCAGGGTTTGTCGTTACAATTGCTTCATCTGCAAAGTACATTGCCATCATTGCGCCAGCTTCTATACCCGCTGGTGAATCACAAACGATATAATCAAAGTCTTCTTTTAGTTCGTTAAGTACGCGCTCAACACCTTCGCGAGTTAGTGCGTCTTTATCACGTGTTTGCGAAGCGGGTAATAAAAATAATTTATCTACACGCTTATCTTTAATAAGTGCTTGGTTAAGTTTTGCTTCACCGTTAATTACGTTTACAAAGTCATATACTACACGGCGTTCACAACCCATGATTAAATCGAGGTTACGTAAACCAATATCAAAGTCGATAATAACTGTTTTATAGCCTTTTAAAGCTAAGCCAGTGCCAATAGCAGCACTTGATGTTGTTTTACCAACACCGCCTTTACCCGAGGTAACGACAATTACTTTTGCCATGAGATTTATCCTTTAACCAAAGCTGAAATTTCTAATGATTCATTTTTTTGTTGTATTTGCACAGCATTACCCCAGTGTTCGCCTTGTAGCGAATCGCTGATCCAGTAATTGCCATTTATAGAAACAAGCTCTGCTTCTAAGCGGTGACAAAATATGTGTGCGTCTTTTAACCCTTTCGCGCCAGCAATAGCTCGTCCGCGAAGGGTTCCATATATATGTACATTGCCATCGGCAATTACTTCTGCACCGTGGCTTACAGCACCTAGTACAATTAAGTCTCGATCTTTTGCATATACTTGCTGTCCTGAACGTACCGTACCGTTAATAATTTGCGCTGGCAAAATAACGTTTTTTTCTACGATAGAAGTATTAGGCTCTTGTTTAACAGGTTCAGACTTAACGTCTTGTGAATAATTTAAAACAGATAGACCAGCAGCCTTTGCTTGTACATTTTGCTCATCAGAACCATTACAAATACCAACAGCATTAAAACTCATGCGTTCTATTAATGATTTTAAATGTACAAAATCGAGAGAACTATTTTTTATCTCAATTAAATTAACAACAATAGGAGCACCTTCAAAGAATTTAGGTGCTTGGGCTATTTTTACATACAACTGCTCTGCTAAAAGGTTTATATCAGTACTATAAAGATGCAAAACTGATAACGTAAAAAGATTTCCTTTTAGCTCAAAAATTTGGTCTGACATACACGCTCAATTGGATTGTCTGATCAGAAATTAAATTTAGATAAACGTAGGCTGAATAGGCCCTTTATTCAAATTTCTAATCTAATTTTTCTAACTTATTATTACTCTCATGTTATAGTGCGAAGCATTGTTAAGCAAGAATTTATAGGGTCATAATGCTGACTGCAGTGTATAAAAGTAAGAAAAAAGCGGATACGTTCTTATTTGTCGAAAAAAGAGATGATTTTGACAAAGTTCCGGAACCTTTAATGACTATGTTTGGTCAACCTCATTATGTGATGATCATAAACTTAGCAAAGCGTGAGCATTTAGGTGGTTCTGATTTAGAGTCTGTAAAAGCGTCATTGATTGAGAAAGGCTATTATTTACAGCTTCCACCACCAGAGCCTAATTTGTTAAGTCAGTTACGAAAAGAAAATGGAGTGGATAGTGATTAAAAAACTTATCGTTTTATTATGTGGTGTATGTTTAAGCTCATCTGTGATGGCAAAAACCCAAGCAGAATTTCAAGAGTATTTAACTAATTTAAAGCAAGAGGCAATCGCTAAGGGTTACGAAGAACAACTTATTGATGATGCTTTTGCAACGGCTACTTATAAAGAAAAAATTGTGTCAGCTGATAAAAATCAGCCAGAGGTAAAAGAGACTCTTGAAACTTATGTACCAAAACGAGTACCTCAATGGAAAATTGATCGTGCACGTAAATTATACGGCGAAAACAAAGAAGTACTTGAGCAAGTAGCAAAAGAGTTTGGTGTGCAAGCACGCTTTATCGTTGCGCTTTGGGGTCTTGAAAGTAACTTTGGCGCTATTCAGGGTGGTCATAACGTTATTTCATCCCTTGTAACACTTGCTTTTGACGGGCGAAGAGAAGCACTTTATAAACGCCAACTTTGGGCGGCACTCGATATTTTAAAATCGGGTCATATTACCTTAGACAAATTTAAAGGGTCGTGGGCTGGTGCAATGGGTCAAACGCAATTTATGCCGACCTCATTTAATGCATACGCAGTTGATTACAATAACGATGGTCGCAAAGATATTTGGACGACAAAAGAGGATGCTTTTGCTTCTATTGCTAATTATTTAAAGCAAGAGGGTTGGAATGACTCACTTACTTGGGGTCGCCAAGTTCAATTACCTGAAAATTTTGATAGTAAATATGTATTAGTTCGTGGAACAAAAACACGCAAGCAGTGGTTAGAATATTGGAATGATTCAGAGCGTTCGCTAGCTGATTGGCAAGCATTAGGTGTACGCAAAGCTGACGGCTCTGACTTACCTAATGTCGATGTACGTGCAGCACTTGTTATGCCAGATGATATAAATGGCCGTATGTATTTAGCGTACGATAATTATAAAGTGTTTATGCATTGGAATCGTTCATACTACTTTGCTACAAGCGTTGGTTACTTGTCAGATAGAATTGGTTACCCAAAAATCTAATTCTTGAGGTATACATATAAATAAAGCCGCAATTGCGGCTTTATTCTTTTTTAAATATCTTATCTTTTAAATCAATAACTTTACCAATCCCAGAACCAAGCTTCATAAGTTTATTAAGCTGCTCAGGCGTTAAGCGCTGTAGTTCAGACGACCACTTTGTTACGGTTTCAAGCAGGTTATGAATTTCCCCCATCTGTTTTTGTGCGTAAAGCTCATCGTCATTACTGGCTTCGTCTAATAAGTTATCACGTAGCAGTGTTAAGGTGGGTTCAATTTCGCGCTTTTTTCGCTCTTCAAATACGCGATTTGCCATATCCCAAATATCACCAGCAGGAGCATAGTATTCTTTGCGATCTCCTGGAATATGTTGCACTCTAATTAATTGCCACGATTGCAATTCTTTAATACCCATACTTACATTACCGCGAGAAATACTTAACGCATCGGCAATTTCGTTTGCGGTCATAGGATTTTTAGTAATAATCAGCAAGCCACACATTTGCCCGATTGTACGATTGAATCCCCAGCGACTGCCCATCTCACCACAATGCATTACAAAGGCAAAATTCTTTTCGGATAAACTCATAGCTTATTAACTTTCAATAAATTCAGAAAGTAATGCTAGCACGCTCATTTTGTATAGCAAGTTCTTAGCTCTTATATAAATAATTTTTAACGACTAAAGTCTGATTTAGATTAATATTTATACATCTATATTGGGTTATGTTGTACAGATGATAGTTAACCTGAACTCTGGATAATAAATCTATCTCAAGCAGTTATTTTCAGCGCTAACTGCGTTGAATTTACTTGCAATAGGCCCGCTATTGACGCGTAGATTCGCCTTGTTTTCACTGAACATCTCTGGCTAGAGATAAACAAATTTAAATATCATCATGGCTAAATATGTTAGTAAATCTCTTAACCAGAGTTCAGGTTCGTTAAATAAATCCTTATTTTTAATTTTTTCACATACGATGGAATGACTATGAAAGCTGCAATTAATAATGAATATAAAGGTAAATTACAAATAATAGATCTGCCAATCCCTGAGGTTGGAATAAACGACGTTTTAGTAAAAATAGCGGCTTGTGGTGTTTGCCACACCGACTTACATGCTTGTCATGGCGATTGGCCAGTAAAACCCAAAATGCCCTTAGTACCAGGTCACGAAGGTGTTGGCGTTATTGAAAAAGTGGGTACTAATATAAAGCATTTAGACGTTGGCGACAGGGTGGGGATTCCTTGGCTTTATAGCGCATGTGGCCACTGTGAGTTTTGTTTAGATGGGAAAGAAACATTGTGTTTATCCCAACATAATACCGGTTACTCTATTGATGGTAGTTATGCTGAGTATTGTTTGGCACACGGTGATTACGTTGTAAAAATACCAGAGGGGCTTGGATTTTCAGAAGCCGCTCCTTTATTTTGCGCAGGTGTTACAACTTACAAAGCGTTAAAAGTCTCCGGTGCTAAGCCAGGGCAGTGGGTTGCTATTGTTGGTGTGGGTGGTCTTGGCCACTTAGCCGTACAATACGCTAAAGCAATGGGCTTTAATGTAGTTGCTGTTGATACAGGTAAAGAAAAGCTCGCCCTTGCTAAAGAACTCGGAGCAGATATAACACTCGATTTTAAAGATGTTGTTCCTAGCGAAGCTATTTTTGAACAAGTAGGTGGCGCGCATGGCGTTGTGTGTACTGCGGTATCTAAAGCTGGGTTTGAACAAGCTTATAAAAGTGTACGCCGTGGCGGTAAATGTGTATTAGTAGGCTTACCTCCAGAGGATATGCCGCTTCCTATTTTTGATACTGTTCTTAATGGCATTTCGGTAGTGGACTCTATTGTTGGTACACGTAAAGATTTACAAGAATGTTTAGAGTTTGCAGCGCAAGGTAAAGTAAAAGCAATTATTGAAGAAAAGCGCTTAGAGGACATTAACGAAATCTTTGATGATATGCTCAAAGGTGAAATTAACGGTCGCATAGTTGTTACTATCTGATCAAAATTAAGCGTTTATAAAACACAAAAAAGCACGGTTTCTAAATTAGAAAACCGTGCTTTTTAAGTATTTAATCAGTTAACCTGAACTCTGGATAATAAATCTATCTCAAGCAGCTATTTTCAGCGCTCACTGCGTTGAATTTACTTGCAATAGGCCAGCTATTGCAAGTAAATTCGCCTTGTTTTCACTGAAAATCTCTGGCTAGAGAAAATAAATTAAATATCACTATAATTCAATAAATTGGTAAATCTCTTAACCAGAGCTCAGGTTAGTTATAGAGTGTAACTAAAACTTAGTTTTGCATTACGCTCTTCGCCTGGCATACCACCTAAAAACATTGCTTTTGAGTAATACTTTTTATTAAACAAGTTATTTAAGTTTAACTGCATATGCCATTTATCAGTTGTATACGATACAGCTGTATCGTATATCGTGTAACTTGGTACATAACCATCTGGAATCGAGAACGAACTTGAATTAGTACTTCTGTTATCTACAAATGTAATACCACCACTAATATTCACAGCTTCAGGTAAGTTAAACATATCTGCGTAGTAAGTTACCCATGTGCTTGCTGTTACGTAAGGGACACCTTTTTGGCGTGTATCATAACTGCTGCTATTAGGATTACTTTTGTCACGTGCATCTTGATAGATACCGTTTACGTTTATTTTCCATTTATCATTTAAGTAAGCATTTAAATCAAGTTCAATACCTGTTGTTTCTTCTTTACCATCATAATAGCTTTCAGGTACATCTGAGCTTGATGTTAAAGCGTCATAAAGCGGGTTTGTGTATTCTAAATTAGTACGAGAGCTTTCAAATATAACAACAGAAGCCAGTAGTTGATCATCAAACGCTTTAAATCTAAAACCTAAATCGTTACTTATTGATTCAGAATCTTCTCTGTCTGCTTCATTACCCGCAACAGATCCCAATACACTATACGCTGTACGACCTTTTGAGTGATTTACAAATACAGATAAATCTTCAGATGGCTGATACGTTGCACCAAGATTATACGTTAAGCCAGAATCTGATGTACTTGCTTCAGGTGTTGGCTCTGCACTGCTTGAGCTATAGCGCTCATCTACACCAAAGTGCTCGTAAGTTTGCTCAATTCGGTTATATGCAACACCAATACGCGTTGTAAGTTCTTCAGTTAGGTAACCAACATGTTGAATGCCTAAACCCCATGCTTGTACTTTTTTATTGTAGTCGCTTGTTTTAAGCGGATCGTAATCTTCAAAGTTACCTGTTGGCCAATTTGGTTCTCTTATATCGTAAATATACGGAAGTGAACCTTGGTACGTTACATCACCAACATCGTTTGTGAGTACGTAATCTTGATCCCATATTGAGTACTGTTTAAAACGAATATCTCTATCTTCGTAGTTTGCGTTAACAAGTAATTCGTTATCTACGTCGCCTAACGTAAAGTCATAACGTAAATCTAAAAAGTACTGCCACGATTTTTCATCTGCTTCTACTTGGCGGTATTCTTGGCGGCGTGCTGCATACGGGTAAAGTACACCGTCTTCAACTAAAGGAGCACGAGGATCGTTATTTATAATTCCATCACGAGTAGAGTAAACGTAGTTATAAGCACCTGTTTGGCGAGCAAAGCTTGATGTGTAGTTACGGTACTGTAGCTGCTGATTTAAAAACAAATCGTCAGTGATGTAATAGTTATGCGTTAATTTAAAACGCAACTCTTCACCTTCGTTAGCATCAGCCATTGGTGAAATAATACCATTTGTGCCAAAGCTATAAGGTGTTAAGCCATCTGTTGAAGATAATGAATTAGCAAGTTGGTCGCGTTGTGCATTACTTAACTGTACGCCGCTTCCTGTTGGATCGTTTACTAAATCGGCACCTGTTACTTCACCCGCGCTTAAACCGTTTGCAGTTTCGGCATTGTAAATACGAATAGGGTGACCAATAGAATCAACAGCTATTTCATCTTTTATATATGCTGCAGAAAGCATGATGTTTTGTCTGTCGTTAAGCACGTATTTAAGTGAGGTATAAATCTCGTCTCGATCTTCTTTTAAGTCTCGAAAACCGTCACTTGACGCTGTTTTAGCCATTACACGATAAGCTAAATCATCTGTTATGGCGTTGGTGCTATCAAACGATAATGAATAGCTATCCCACTGACCAAGCTCAACTGCCACTTTATGCTTTTCTTCAAACTCTGGTTTTTTTTCTATTAAGTTTATTACACCACCAGCACTACCAATCCCGTATAAACCGGTAGCAGGACCTTTTAATACTTCAACCGACTCAACATTAGTTAAAGAACGGGTAGGGTTAAATGTATTGCCTAAACCAGCACCACCGTACATACCATCGTATGTGTAGTTAGCATCTAAACCACGAATTACTAAATTATCACCAATACCGTAGTTATTACCAGCTTGAGTTAAGCCACTCACGTTTCTTACTAAATCTTGTAAGCTATCAACACCTTGAGATTCAATTAGTTCACGGTCTATTATTACAACCGGTGCAGGTGTTTCCATAAGAGACATGTTTGATTTAGTTGCTAATCCTGAGCTCATCACAACACGGTTTTGTTTTTCGTATACGCTAATGCGCTCTATGTCATCTTCTACAGTTGTTGCTGCAATAGCTGCATGTGCATTTAAGCAAGCTAAGGTAATTAATGAGTATTTAAATTTTTTCATGAGGTGATACGTATTCGCATTTAATAACTTTGCGCGAATGATAATGGTTATTGTTTTTAAAGTGAATGGAAAAGTTCAATTATTTTAATAAATTAGAACTGTTTGATTGGTATTTAAGCGATTCGCGAGATTTTATAACATCTAACCAAGTTATTTAACATTTAATTAAAGTAAAATGCAGAGAAAGGGAAAGCAAAATGTTAATTTAGAAATAATAAAGACCGAGCTTTAAAGTACTCAGTCTTTATTTTGTATTTAATGTTGTGCAGTCATTATTAGTTAGCTTTGTAAACAACACCTGCTTTCATAACAAAAGGCACTTGTTCTAAAAGTGAAATGTTTTTTAAGGGATTGCCTTTTACTGCAATTATATCTGCAGCGAAACCCGTTTTAATTTGTCCTAGCTGCTCACCCATTTTTAATAATTTAGCGCTATTAATTGTAGATGCTTGGATTGCTTGTAGCTCACTCATTCCAAATTTCACCATGCGTGAAAACTGTTTTGCATTATCGCCATGTGGGTAGATTGCAGCATCGGTACCAAAAACCATTTTAACGCCAGCTTTAACAGCACGGCTAAAACTATCACGCTGCTTTTTAGATACTTGGCGTTCTTTATTTAGGTTTTCTTCATCTACGCCGTTTTGCTCGCCATAAGTTAAAGTGTATTCGGTGTTATAAATATCCATAGAAAGCCAAGTTCCATGCTCTTTGGCAAGCGCTATCGCTTCGTCATCTAAAAAGCTCGCGTGCTCTACGCTGTCTACACCGGCTTTAATCGCTGTTTTTATACCGCTTGTACCATGTGCGTGAGCAGCTACAGGTAAATCTCTCATATGGGCTTCATCAACAATGGCTTTCATTTCTTCAAAAGAATATTGTTGTGCGCCTACTTTAGTGCCTTTTGAAAACACACCACCCGTAGCACAAAATTTAATAGCGTTTGCACCATACTTAATGTTTTCGCGTACTTTTATTCGCGCAGCCCACGGACCATCAGCTACACCGCTGGAAGTATATTTAAGTTCAGGTGGTAATCTATTGTTATCGCAATGTCCGCCTGTAATACCTAAAGATGGACCCGCAGCCCAAATGCGAGGACCCACAATGTCACCTGCATTTATACCATCACGTACTGCAATCACACTATAACCTTCAGCACCCACATTGCGTACTGTTGTAAATCCGGCTTCCAAGGTTTTTTTAGCAAAATGAGCCGCTTTAATTGCCATTCTAGGTACCGATTGTCCTAAGCGTTCACTGCGCGGCACCGTTGGATCACTTGTTAAATGTACGTGCATATCCATTAAACCAGGCATTAATGTTAACTGTGGTAAGTCAATCAATTCATCTTCTTTGGTGAGTGTCGGTTTTTTATTTTGTTCAATAGAAGTGATTATGCCGTTATCTATAGTAATTAATGGTGACTGGATCAACTTTCCATTTTCTACATCAAGCATTGCTTTGGCAGAAATATACGTTAATGCCTGCGCATTTAAACTGTTTAAGCACAACAATGCGATAGAAGCTGAGAGCAATTGTTTTTTCATTTTGTTTTTCTTATAGAAGTAGTTAAGACTTAATTAACTCTATCAAGCTAAAAATAAAGTGCAAATAAATAGCGATGAACGTAATTTCTTTCTTTAATGGGCGCTAATGCTCATAATAAGGGCGTAAATTTTAAAAGGATTACCATGAAATTAATTAAATTAGCCGTTGTTACCAGCGGTGTTATGTTTGCTTTAAGTGGTTGCGTTAATACAGACTCTAAAACTAATACACATTCGCAATCAAACATAGATAGTACTTCAGCAAATGTTGTATCAGAACTTTCCGCTGAGCAGCAGCTCGATGTACTAGTATCACAATATTACGATGAATCTCTTACCTTTAGCCCAATCAGTGCAACTTACAATGGTCGAAGCGAGTTTAACAGTCAATTCACGCCTGAAATTTCACAAGCTAACCGTGCAAAAAAAGCTGCTTTTTATAAAAAATATCAACAACGTTTATCATTTATTGATAAAGCGCAGTTAGTAGGGCAGGCTCTTTTAAGTTATGAAATATTAGACCGCGATTTAGCTTTAAAGCTCGAAGGGATGCAATTTCCTAGTTATTTGTTACCCATAAATCAAATGTCGGGTGCGCATAATACATTTGCAGGTTTTGGTACGGGGCAAAGTGCGCAACCGTTTAAATCAGTTGACGACTACAGTAATTTTTTAAAGCGAAGTGAAGGCTTTATTAAATGGCTAGCCAGCGTACAAAATTCGATGGCTGAAGGTATTAAATTAGGTGTGGTTTTACCTAAACCATTAGCACAAAAGCTTGCACCACAGTTTAAAGCACATGTTGTAACCAAAGCTGAAGATTCATTATTTTGGGGACCGATAAAAAACCTTCCTGATTCATTTACTGCTCAACAAAAACAAACAATTACAGCGCAATACCGTGAATTAATTATGCAGCATTTAGTACCTGCTTATAATAGTATGAGCGAGTTTTTAGTTAAGCAATATATACCTAATAGCCGAGAAACAGTCGGGTACAGCGACTTACCAAACGGTAAAGCATGGTACGAATACCAAATTAAAAAAAATACCACTCTTAGCTTATCGGCTGACGAAATTCACGACATTGGTTTAAGTGAAGTATCGCGTATTTTAAGCGAAATGAAAAAAGTAAAAGAAACGGTTGGCTTTAAAGGTGAGTTACCTGAATTTTTTGACCACTTACGTGATTCAGACGAGTTTTATTACGACACTCCAGAAGAGTTAATTGCGGCATATGAAAACGTTAAGAAAAAAATTGATGCTCGCGTGCCTTTATTGTTTGATGTAGCACCAAAAGCGCCATACATAGTAAAACCTGTTGAAGCTTATCGTGCACAATCTGCTGCTGGGGCTTCTTATGCATCTCCGGCACCTGATGGTTCGCGCCCTGGTATTTTTTATATCAATACTTATAACTTGAAAGCGCAACCTAAGTTTTTACTCGAAACCTTATCGATACACGAAGCCGCCCCTGGTCATCACTTTCAAATTGCATTACAGCAAGAAATTGATGGCTTACCGGATTTTCGCAAATTTGGTGGTTACACCGTATTTGCTGAAGGCTGGGCACTGTATGCAGAAAGCTTAGGTAAAGAATTGGGCTTATTTACCGACCCATATATGTGGTACGGGCGTTTATCAGACGAGCAATTACGTGCAATGCGTTTGGTACTTGATACCGGTTTTCATGCCAAAGGGTGGACGCGTCAACAAGGTATAGACTATATGCTTGCAAATTCGTCTATGGCCAAAAGTGACGTAATTGCTGAAGTAGAGCGCTATATAGCATGGCCTGGTCAAGCGCTGTCTTATAAGTTAGGGCAATTTAAAATTCAAGAGTTACGTGATTATTCTAAAAAAGAATTGGGTAATAAATTTGATATTAAAGCGTTTCATACGCAAATATTAATTGATGGCGCATTACCAATGCCAATCCTAGAGGAAAAAATTAAGCGTTGGGTTAAATCTCAAAGCTAATTTGTAGCGTAAAGTCAGTACTTTTAAAGGGTATTGGCTTTGCGCCATTTGCAGCAATACGGTAGAATGCGCGCTCTTTAGGGGGCACGAGTAAATTATGTTTGATCAACAATTAGCAAATACACAATTTTGGCTTAAGAAAAGCTTAAGCGACATGAGTCAAAACGAATGGGAAGCTATTTGTGATGGATGCGGAAAATGTTGTTTAAATACGTTTATTGATAGCGAAGATGAAGACGAATTTACTGCAACCGATCAGTTACGAGAAGGCGAGCAGTTAATTTTTACTAATATTGTGTGTCAGTATCTCGATAACAACACCTGTGGTTGTAGCGAATACGAAAACCGCCAAACACTTGTTCCTTCTTGCGTAAAACTTACAAAAGAAAACCTTAAAGACATCTTTTTTATGCCACAAAGCTGCAGTTACCGTCGTTTACACGAAGGTCGTGGTTTGGCTTCTTGGCATCCGCTATTAAATAATGGCGATAAAACTAATATGCATGAGCTAGGTATTTCTGTAAAAGATAAAACAGTAAAAGACTGTGATGTGAAGCTAGATGATTTTGATTTATACATTGCAGAGTGGCCAACAAAGGACGCTGATTAATGAATAAGTTAAAAGCGAGTATTGGTTTAATTAACCCTAAAAGCCCGACAAATGTTGGCGGCGTATTACGTGCCGCTGGATGTTACGACGCTAAGCAGGTTTTTTTTACAGGTAATCGTTACTTAAACGCTAAAAAATTTCATACCGATACTAAAAATGTTGTTGAACGTATACCGTTAACTGAAACAAATAGTTTAGAGTTGGTAAAGCCTGAAGGTTCAACTGTTGTGGTTATTGAACTAATTGAAGGCGCAACTCCGCTTCCTGAATTTAACCATCCTGAAAATGCATTTTATGTATTTGGTCCAGAAGATGGGTCAATCCCTAAAGATGTTTTGAAATGGTGCGATGAAGTTGTATACATCCCGACTATAGGCTGTATGAATTTAGCAGCCACTTGTAACGTTGTTTTATACGATCGCTTATCTAAGTTAGGTGGAGTTGAAAGCAGTGATTCAACTATCATAAGCTCCCGAGATACAAATAATAAAATGAAATGGGTTAAAAGCTAACCCTTTTCTGTTTTTTAACGCTCTCTTTTTACTCCTATTATCATAATCTGCGGTTATAACCTCTCCAAATCATTAATTTTCTATTCAAGTTAAAAATTCGTTCTACACTCAATATACTTAATTTATTTTGTAAACGAGGAACTCAATGCGCACACTGATAATTTTCTTTTTATTTGCATCTTCGATGAGCTTAGCTGATATGTCAGTGAGTTATTATAGTGAAGGTGAACAAACAACAGTTAAGGGGCAACGTTATAAATCGGGTATGTTATTTAAATCTGATACGAATATGCCCACGCTGAATATAGCCACTGTTGAATGGCCTCCTTACATTGGTGATGAGCTATGTAATAAAGGTTGGGTATATCATTTTGCAGTTTCATTATTAAACAGTAAGGGCTATAGCGTGTATATTGAATTTTTACCATGGGCACGCGCTGTACGAAATGTAGAACTCGGTAAAGCTGATATTTTAATGCCCGAATATTTTATTGAAGATACGGCACCATCAGATTATGTTGCTAAAAAAACACGCAGAGAATTACTTGGCTTATCAAATTCTTTTAAAGGTGGTGAAATTGCTTTTTTAAAAAGAAAAGGTGACGAAGACCGTTTTTCAGGAAATTTAAAATCACTTAAAGGGCAAAAAATTGGTGTTGTACGAGGTTATCAAAACACCCCAGAGTTTGATGCGATGATGGATAATAATGAGTTTAAAATTATAAGCTCAGTAGATGACCTACAATTAGTGCAGTTACTTGTAGCTAAGCGAGTTGATTTAATTATTGGTGATCCACAAGTATTAAAGCTTTCCGTAAAACTATCTTTGTTAAGTAGCTCAGAAAAAAAATCATTATTAGACTCTCTCGCTCATGAAACAATTCCTTTGCAGTATAACCCTCTGTATTTTGCAATAAGCAAACTTACGCCTAATTGGCTAAATACGTTAGAAGATATTAACGAAGGATTGTATAAATTTCATAACAGTGGTGAGACTCAAAGGTTGATTGATACTCTAGGCTCAGAGTGTACTTTCTGAGGGGCTGTTTTGAATGATTTAGAGTGCTTTTATTTTAATGCTTATTTATGGTTTGATATTTAAGAGGATTACAATTAATGAATTAATTGTTTTCGATCACTTTTTCTAGCTCTTTCATCTTATTTTTAATTAAACATTAATGTATAAGTATGGTTAGTAAAGACATTCAGTTAAATTTTTGATAAAACTACACAATAAGTAATATAGATAGAAAGTATGTTTATGATTTATTGTTTAAACAAAGTAATCATTGTAATTATTTCTATTTTTAGCATTCATTAGTACAGAACAAATTGAGTATTAATTAAAAATGTAATTCATTTATTGCTCAAATAAAGCGTAAAATTAATTGTTATCATGGCTTTTATTTATAAAAGTAAAGCTGATTATAGGTTGAATTCAAACTTCAATTTAATAACTAAATTATCTGGTTCAAAAGTACCTACCTAAATGCATAATAAAAAGTTAAACAAGCAAAATTGGCTTAATTTAATAAATATCGACAGTGTGTATAGCTCTGATAAACGCCGTAAAGCGTTTTCTTTATTTACCATGATAGGTATATCTATTGTGGTGATAACGCTATTAGTGTTTTTTAATTATGAGCTTTATTCCCCAATACTGACTATTTCGTTAATCATTGTTAACATTACAATTATTGGTTGCTCTGTCTACTTTATAAAAACGGGTAAGCTTGAAATAGTCGCATTAATTAGTATGAGTATTGTGTGCATGATGTTTGTAGCACTTGTTTACACAGGTGGTAAAGAAAACACCGCATTGTATTGGTTAATGTTTTATCCCGTCGTTACATTTGCATCTTTAGGTGTAAGGTTTGGTGCTTGGTTAGGTTTTGCTTTATTATTTTGCTGCATTATTATTTTATATGGTCCTGATTTTGGTCAAGTAAGTTATGGGGATATTGAAAAAACACGGTTTATCGCGTCTTTTTCAATGGTGTTTTTATTCTCATTTATTGGTGAGTATTTTCGAAATAAAAGTCATATGGCAATTGCCGATATTACCCTTGAGCAAAAACAAGATGCTTACACCGACCCCCTTACAGGCATTGCAAATAGGCGTTTTATTACTTCACACTTTTTACATATTGCGCAAACTAGACCCGACCAATACTTACCTTTTTCGTTACTATTAATTGATTTAGATAACTTTAAATCTTTAAACGATACTCATGGTCACGATTTTGGTGATACGGTGTTGATTGAGTTTACCAAACTCCTTGAATCTCAATTTATTGCTACTGCTTTAAAAGCACGTTACGGAGGGGAAGAGTTTGTTGTTATTTTACCTCAAATCACTGTATCTGCAGCTACTGTAATGGCAAATAAATTTAGAGAGGCTGTAGCTGGTCATGTTATGTTTACTGATGATAATAAGCATGTATCAATAACTTGTAGTATTGGTATTGCCCAAGTAAATAAAGTATCTGATTATGATGATTCATTAAAACAAGCTGATGAAGCTCTTTATAGTGCTAAGGCTGCTGGTCGTAATAGAGTCATTTTGAACCCAGTCTATAATTGAAGGATTAATATGTCTCAAAGTAAATTAATATATGTTCATGACCCAATGTGCAGCTGGTGCTGGGGTTACTCGCCAACGTGGCTTAAGTTAAAGGCACAGCTTGAGGCTAAAGTGAATATTGAATATAAGGTAGGTGGTTTGGCACCCGATAGCCAAGACCCAATGCCACAAAATATGAAAGAGATGCTTGAGGGGACTTGGCATAAAATTTCAGCTCAATTAGGTACGCAATTTAATTATAACTTTTGGCGCGATTGCCAGCCAAGGCGCTCAACGTATCCCGCATGTAGAGCTGCACTTATTGCACGTAAATCAAATAAAGAAACTGAAATGGTTGCCGCAATTCAAAATGCTTATTACCTAAATGCGCAAAACCCGTCAGATGAAAGTACGCTAATTACTTTAGCTGAACAAATTGGTTTAGATAAAGCCCAGTTTACTGCGCAGCTAACATCAAGCGAGCTTAATAATGAATTTAATGATGAGCTGTCTTTTGTTCGCACATTACCTATTCAGGGGTTTCCTTCTTTAGTGCTTATTAAAGATAATAAAGCGTACCCAATAGAAATTAATTACACTGATTGGCAGCATTCTTTTGATCAAATTAATTCAATTTTAGACTAACCACCTCTCAATAAAGGGTATTTGATTAACAAGTACCCTCATTATCGTTAAAACTCCCTTGTAAGTCTTAAATGTTACCACTGTAATAAAAGCGACTTTTTTGCGCAACATCCTTGTCATGATCTACCTATAAACTTCTGCTCATTGAAATTCTAAAGTCATAAATTATTTATATTACAAAGTTTATGACCTTAAAAAACAAACTAGCAAATCTGCTAATTAACGAGTAAAGGTGTATGCGATGAAAGGCGTTAAACCATTAATCTTAGCTGGTATTGTAGCCGCAAGTGCAGCAGTACACGCAAACGATTTAGATAAGGTTATTGATAAAAGCAGTGAAATTAATAAATCAGCTGCGCAATCACAAACAAAAATAGACAAGATTGCAGGCTCAATGCAAGGACGTTTACAGCAATTTAAAACCCTTAATAAAGAAATTGACGGTTTAGCTGTTTACAACGCTCAGCTAAGTAAACAGTTAAATAATCAAATAGAAGAAATGGAATCGTTGAATCTGTCAATGGATCAGGTTTCTATAATCGAACGTCAAATAACCCCACTAATGATGCGCATGATTACAGGTCTTGAGCAATTTGTATCACTCGATGTGCCATTTTTACAAGACGAGCGTGCAAAACGTTTAGCCTCTTTAAAAACGATGATGGATCGCGCTGATATTACTTCCAGTGAAAAATTTCGTCGTGTGTTAGAAGCCTATCAAGTAGAGGTTGATTACGGACGCACAATTGAAGCGTACACCGCTTTATTAGAAGTAAGTGGTAAAGAGCGTGAAGTAGACTTTTTACGCATTGGTCGTTTAGAGCTTATTTATTTAACACGAGATGGTAAGCAAGCAGGCAGCTGGGATACAAACACTAAAACGTTTGCGGCACTTCCTGATTCAACTATAAGCCAAATTAATAAAGGGCTACGCATTGCGCGTAAGCAACTTGCCCCAGATATGTTAACTCTGCCAGTACACGCAGCAGAATAAGAGGTTAAAAATGAAATTGTTTACTCAAATTACTAAAACGGCTTTATTTGCTGCAAGCCTGACAATAGCTCTTAGTTTTACAGGTATGAGTGTTGCTGCAGCACCAATGGATCTTGATTCATTACTTAAAACAATTGAGGACGGTAAATCTGTTCAAAGTGCGCAAAATAAGCAACGAGAGCAAGAATTTGCTTCGCGTCAAAACGAGCAGGTACAAATGCTAAAAGATACACAAGCAAAGCGTAATCAAATGCTTAGTGAGTCTGAGCGCTTAGAAACACAGTTTGAAGAAAATGAAGTTAGGCTTGCTAATTTAACCGACACTTTATCTAAGCGTATGGGATCACTTAAAGAATTATTTGGTGTACTTCAGCAGGTTGCTGGTGATTCGAGTAATAAATTTGCGACTTCTGTTGTATCGGCGCAAATTCCAGGGCGAAGCGTGTTTATGGATGACCTTGCTCAAAAAATGGGTTCAACATCAAAACTTGCCTCAATCGAAGATATCGAAAAAGTATGGTACGAGTTGCAACGCGAAATGACTGAGCAGGGTAAAGTTAGCCGCTTTAATACAACGGTAATAGTGGAAGGTGGTAATAAAGCCGAGCAAGAAGTATTACGTGTAGGTGCGTTTAACTTAATATCAGAGGGTAAATACTTAGAGTATAACCCTGGTACAAACACGCTAAGCGAGCTTACTCGTCAACCTGTTTCTCGCTATACAGCTACAGCCGAAGATTTACAAAGCGCTAAAAATGGCGTTATTCAGTTTGCACTAGACCCAACAGGCGGCTCAATTTTAGGCTTATTAGTTCAAGCCCCAGATACTGCTGAGCAAGTTCATCAAGGGGGTGCCGTTGGTTACGTTATTTTGGGTGTTGGTTTATTGGCACTACTAATTGCTATTGAGCGTTTTGTATCGTTATTACTTGTTGGTGGCAAAATTCGCCGCCAGTTAAAAGATAGCGTAGCGCGAGATGACAACCCACTGGGTCGTGTTATGAAAGTAAAAGACGACTACCCAAATGTAGCTTACGACACACTCGAACTTAAATTAAGCGAAGCAATTTTACGCGAAATGCCAAAAATTACGCGTAACTTAACACTTATCAAAATTATATCGGTAGTCGCGCCGTTATTAGGTTTACTCGGTACGGTAACCGGTATGATCAACACATTCCAAGCTATTACACTGTTTGGTACCGGAGATCCTAAGTTAATGGCTGGTGGTATTTCTCAAGCACTAGTGACTACGGTGCTGGGTTTAGTTGTGGCGATTCCTACCGTATTTATATACACGTTACTCAATACTCGCTCAAAAAGATTACTGCTTATATTACAAGAACAAAGCGCGGGAATTATTGCACAGCGAAGTGAGAAAGGAGCATAAACCATGGTGCTATTGATTGACTCAATCAATGCTATCCGTGATTTTCTCGACACTGGTGGCCAAGTTCTCTTGGTCATTGGGGTGTTAATCTTCGCGATGTGGTTATTGATACTTGAGCGATTTATTTATTTTTTTAATGGTTATCGTGGTTATAAAAAAAATGTTAAGGGCACATGGACTGCGCGAAGTGAACGTAATAGTTGGAATGCTGAGCAAATACGCCAAGCAATGATTTCGCGAGCAAGTATGCGCCTCAACGCTAACTTACCGCTAATTAATGTGATGGTGGCGTTATGTCCGTTGCTTGGTTTATTAGGCACAGTAACGGGCATGATAGAAGTATTTGATGTAATGGCAATTACAGGTACAGGGAGTGCTCGCTCAATGGCATCGGGTGTATCTAAAGCCACTATTCCAACTATGGCAGGTATGGTAGGCGCGTTATCCGGGGTGTTTGCCTCAACGTACTTACAACGCAAAGCCAAGCGCGAAGTCGAATTACTACAAGATAGCATGGTATTAGATCACTAAATAATTTTTATAAGCGGTAACTATATAAAACCGCTTATTTTAGGAGAATAAAAATGAGAGCCCCTTTAGGTAATTTAATGCAAGAAGATGAAGCAGAAGAAATAAACATGACACCTATGTTAGATGTTGTTTTTATTATGCTTATTTTCTTTATTGTTACAGCGTCGTTTGTAAAAGAAGCGGGTATTGATGTAAATCGCCCAGAAGCAGCAACCGCTGTTAAAAAAGAACGTGCAAACATTTTAGTAGCGATTTCAGATAAAGGTGAAATTTGGATTAATAAACGTCAAATAGACATACGTGCAGTGCAAGCCAATATTGAGCGTTTAAAAGCAGAAAACCCGCAAGGTAGTGTTGTTATTCAAGCTGATAAAAAATCAACAACCGATACTTTAATAAAAGTAATGGATGCAGCACGCGCAGCAGGTGTGTTTGACGTGTCGATTGCAGCTCAAGAAGCATAAGGGTAGGCAATGCGTTATTTAGTAGCATTAGTTATAGCCGGTGTAGTGACCTTTATGCTGTTTTTAGGCATGCAGGCACTCATAACTGGTGGCGATGGAGCGATGAGTGAGCCCGCTAAGGGAAATGTACTTGATTTTGTAAGGCTTAAAAAAGAAGAAAGCGTGCAAAAAAAAGAACGTAAACCACAAAAACCACCAACGCCTAAAGAGCCGCCACCGCCAATGGAATCGCCACAAATGCAAAGTAGTGATGCAAACGCAAACGCTAATAACTTTGACTTTGGCGCAAACGTTGACGCAGATGTAAATTTGTCGGCTGGATTGGCGCTTGAAACAAGTGATGGGGAATATTTGCCTATTGTTAAAGTGGCACCTGTTTATCCGCGCCGTGCATTATCGCGAGGTATAGAAGGCTACGTTATTGTTGAATTTATAGTAACTAAGCAAGGTACAGTACGCGATCCGCAAGTGGTTAAAGCAGAGCCTGAGTCTTTGTTTGATAGAGCCGCTATGGATGCAGCGCTTAAATTTAAATATAAACCACGCGTAGTTAACGGTGAAGCCGTTGAAGTAGCGGGTGTTCAGAACAAAATATCGTTCCAAATAAGTGGTTAACTTGAGCGATTAATTAATCCGATGATTAAATGGACACAAAAGTGAGACTATTATGAAACTAGTTATCAAACCAATTATAAAACGACTGCCAGCAACATTTTTAAAAGTGACTTTATTTTGTACGGCTTCTATTAGTGCAAGCATAGTTGCGCCCAGTGCGCTGAGTGCTTTATCTGGTGTTGCTATTGCAGACGTACATGCAGCGCAAGTGCAAAAAACTAAACGAGTACCAGCGCTGCGTGAAAAAGTATACAGCCAGTTAGCACGGGCACAAAAACTGGCTGATGATGGCGATGTTAAAGCCGGACTTGAGGCGCTTGATAGTATTAATGAACGTTCATCGAGCATGAACTCGTACGAAATTGCGATGATGCACAATTTTTACGGTTTTATTTACTACAACGAAAACGACTTACCAAAAGCCATAGCCTCGTTTGAAAAGGTCGTTGCTGAAGAAGCCATTCCTGAGTCACTTCGTTTAAGTACTACGTTTAGTTTGGCGCAGCTTGCAATGGCTAATAGTGATTACAAAAAGGTAATTGCATTTTTAGATGACTGGGACAGTATTAACACTAAGCCTAAAACAGAAGGCTATTACTTGTTAAGGGCTCAAACATACTATCAGTTAAAGGATTATAAAAAAGGGCTTGAGTACATATCTCAAGTTATTACTTTAAGCGACAGCGAAGGCAAAATACCTAAAGAAAACTGGTTAGTGCTGCAGCGTGCAATGTATTACTCGCTTAATCAAACTGACAAAGTAGTTGATGTACTTGAGCGCATGGTAAAGCTTTATAACAAACCTGAGTACTGGGTACAGTTATCGGGTATGTATGGCGAAACTGGGCAAGAAAAAAAGCAGCTAGCTGTTATTGAAGCGGCTTACCAGCAAGGTTTTTTAACCACTAAATCTGATTTACGCCAATTAGCTCAAGTGTATTTATATAACGGTTTGGCATTTAAAGCCGCACAGGTTATGAGCGATACGGTTAAAAAAGGCATCGCAGAGCAAAACGCTAAAAACTATGCCTTTATAGCTGAGGCGATGATCCAGGCAAAAGAAGACGAAAAATCAATAGAATACTTTGTAAAAGCAGCCGATTTATCACCCAGTGGTAAGTATGACCAACGCTTAGCCGAGGTGTATGTTAATACTGAGCAGTATGAAGAAGCGGCCGATGCAGCACGTAAAGCACTTAATAAAGGCTCACTTGATTTTGAATCAAATGCATTTGTTGCTTTGGGTATGGCGCAGTACAACTTACAAAATTTTGATGCCTCAATTTTAGCGTTTGAACAAGCTGAAAAACATAAAAAATCACAGCGTTTAGCGCAGCAATGGATCAAATATGTAAAGCGTGAAAAAGTACATGCAGAAACATTAAAAACGGCACTGCTTTAATCGTTAATTAGCACGGTTACTTTTAATAAAAACGATACGTGTAAACCTATTTTATAATTGCACTACACAAACCGCCTTAAATTTATTTTTGGCGGTTTTTTTGTTGCTATAAAAAGTAACCAATTGATTTAATGAAAGTTAACATTGTCATCTTAAGGTTATTAAACTGTAACTACTTTGTCATATCACTACAGTATCTTACCTGCATTCGATAACTTAAGTCACCTTAATGCATGAGTATCGTGCTTTAAAGTGACTTAAGTTTTTACTTAATACGCTAACAAAATAATTAAATACTTTAACGGAGTGAACAATGAAATTATCTGATTTATTCAAGATCAGCCTTGTAGCAACTGCAATGACTCTAGCTGGCTGTGGCGGCGATATCGAAATTACACCAACTGTAAACGATAACAGCTCTACAACAGATAACAGTGTTAATAATTCAAATAATACAGCGGGTTCAACAACTGATGAAGACGCTGAATGTGCAAGCTATGAATCAGATGCGGGTACGGTAACGGGTATCGTTAGCGGAATTGACTGTTTATATAACGACTCATTTGCTAGCAAAACAATTTCTATTACAAATAACATTACGTTTAAAGAATTGCCAGGTGGCGGTGTTCACGTTTTTGATGACGCCCTGCAAATTGGCGAAGACGGCAGCACGGTTGATGGTTTTGAAATTCCAGCAAATGGTCCAACGATGACCGTTGAGCCCGGTGCGGTGTTAGCTTTTGGCTCAGGTGAAGCTATCTTACGCGTTGCACGCGGTGCAAAAATTCAAGCAGTGGGTACGCAAGACAAGCCCGTTGTATTTACATCAGCGAATGCATTTGACCGCTTTGATACCGCTGGTGAAGGTGCACGTTACGCTGACTGGGGCGGTATTATTATTAATGGTAACGGCATTACTGACCAATGTACCGATGCCGAACGTGAAGGCGCTACATGTAACGTCGCTTCAGAAGGTATTACAAGTTACTTTGGTGGTAACGATAATGCAGATTCTAGTGGCAATATTAAATGGGCTAAAATTTGGTATGCGGGTTCGGGTCCACGTGTTGGTGGTGAAGGCGATGATTTAAACTCTTTAACACTCAATGCTGTAGGTTCTGGTTCTGAGTTTGATTATTTACATATTCACCAAGGTTTTGATGATGGTATCGAAATTTTTGGTGGTGCTACAACGCTTAAACATGTTGCAGTAACAGATACGCAAGATGATTCATTTGACTTTGATGCAGGTTGGCAGGGTAAAGCTCAATACTTATTTATCCAGCACGGTACTGTAACGTTAAACGACGGCACAGTTGTAAACATGGGTAACAATGGCTTTGAATCTGATGGCGTTAAAGGTGCATCTTCTGAGCAAGTTTCTCCCTCTAACCCAACTGTTGCAAACGTCACTGTAATTACGACTGATGGCAACTCTGTACGCGATGATGACCCTTCACAAGCATACAAGTTTGATGATCAGTTCAATTCAAGTATTTACAACGCCGTTATTATTAAGAAAAACGCGACAAATACACAGTGTATTCAATTCTCTGGTGACGGCGAAAAGCAAGCAGACAAAATTTCATTTACAAGCTCTATCATGGCGTGCTCTGCAAATTTTACTGATACAGATACTTTTGCAAGTGGACCATTAGAAGGTCAAACTAAAACAGCATGGTTTGAAAATGGCGGTGCTAATCAAATTCTAACTGATGACGTGGTGCTTCTTGCTGATAATGGTTTTGCAACTAACACTTCAGCTAGCGAAGTAACGGTTACAGCCACTGATTTAAGTGCAACAGATTCATTCTTTGAAAACGTTAACTACATTGGTGCAGTATCGGATCAGGATACAGATTCTAGCTGGTATAAATGGGTTCAAGCGGCTGTTACAGCAGCCAATGCTGACTAACTAAGTACTGCATTTATAACCTCTAATTAAAGGCGCCTTGTGGCTTGTATATTAAGCGTCAGGCGCCTCTTTTGTATAACCTGATTAGGATTATCTCATGTCTAAAAAACATAGACTCAATCAAATTACTTGGGCAATTGGCTTAGGTTTAGTTGCACAGTCTACAAGCCTTATTGCCGCCCAATCGGATGAACAGTTTACTAATTCACAAGAAATAGAAGAAGTTGTTGCTGTAGGTACGCGCTTACAAGGCAGCGCAGCCGCTGTTGTTGAAGAGCGTAAAAACCAAGCGTTTGTTACCGATATTTTAGGTTCTGAACAATTAGCACGTACAGGCGATAGCGATGCTGCATCTGCACTACGACGAGTAACAGGCTTGACGTTAGTAGATGGCAAGTTTATTTACGTACGTGGCTTAGGTGAGCGTTATTCAAGTGCTCGATTAAATGGTGCTTATATTCCAAGCCCTGATTTAACACGTAATGTAATCCCACTAGATATATTTCCTGCCAGTATTATTGAGAGTATGGCTGTTCAAAAAGCGTATTCGCCAGATATGCCCGCTGCGTTTGGTGGCGGTAATATTGATATAAGAACTAAAACAGCGCCCAGTGAATTTACTGCAGGATTTGAAGTAGGCGTAGGATACGATACGGCATCAGGCGATGGATTTACGTATAATCGTAATGAAGAGGGCATTCCAGAGGCTTTAAACAATGCGATTTCTCAATACCGAGGTAACTTTGGTATTGGTAATATAGTAAGTCGTGAAGGCTTTGTTGATGGTGAGCAAACCCGCGCTGAGCAAGCGACAGCGATTAACAATGCATTGTTAAAGACACTACCACGTGGGTATGAGCTAAAAGATGAGTCGTTAGACCCTCGTTATAATGTTAAAGCGCATTATGGCGATAGCTTTGAAGAGTCTTACTTTGGCGGAAAATTTGGCTTTTTACTGGCTGGCGCATATAAAAATGAGTGGGATTTTGAAGAGCGTTTTAGCTCTGTAATTACTCAAGATCTTGAAAACCAGGATGGTTCAATTGATTGTACAACTTCGCTTGCCACAGCAGATGATGTATCTAACTCGTGCTACAACACAGTCAAAAATTCACAGGTAACTACTGAAACGCAAAGTTATAACGGATCGCTTAGCCTTTCTTATTCGCTTGGTACACATAGTATTTCAGCTCAACAGCTTTATATTATCGATAATGAAGACGAATCAGAAATTGCTATTTCGCAAAGCCCTGCAGGTAGCTCTACGTTTAGTATTGCAGGCGATGGCGTTGCAAATCGTAACCATGCGTTTAATTACGAAGAGCGCCAATTAAACATTACACAATTTATTGGTCAACACACCTTTTTAGATTACATGGGAATAGGTGCCGACTGGCAATACACTGAAGCTAAAGCAACGACAGATATCCCTACTAGTGCAGATTTTGAATTTCGTGATAGTTATAATAACGATGGCAGCTATGCGGGTTCTACTATTACCGGCGATGATAACCGCGTAATTATGTCGTACACAAATATGCAAGAGCGCGTTAAGTCCTACGGCGGTAATCTTACCTTGCCACTGTCTTTTCACGCGATGGAAATTGAGTTTAAGGTTGGTTACGATTTTTCTGATAGGGCGCGACTATTTAATACCTCAAGCTTTGCTATTAACAATAGTGCAGGCTCTGGTATTTCAATTAATGATGGAAGCACTGATCCACTTAATAACAGTGGTTTTTTAACAGACGAATTTATTAATAATAACGCTATTTTAGTTGATTTTAATGAGCCAACAGCGCCTGATGCCGACGATTATATTGCCGCTCAAAAGGTTGATGCCGGTTATGTGTCATTTGATGTTTTTTACGATCAATGGATAAGAGTTAGTGGTGGTATTCGTTATGAAGAGTTTAAGCAAACATCAATTGGTACATCGAGTCTTATTTTTGATCAGCAAGACTTAAATACTTTTTACGATCCTGAAAAAATTGAAGCAGGTTCTATCGTCACAGATGATTGGTATCCTGCATTGTCAGTTACTTACGTAGGCAGTGACAATTATCAAATTCGTTTAGGTTATGGCGAGACGGTTGTTCGACCTGACTTTCGTGAAGTTGTACCGGTAACTTATTACGATCCGTTAACTGATATCAGAACATTTGGTCGTACAGGCATAAAAAGTAGCCCAATTAAAAACTATGACCTGCGTTATGAATATTACGGGCAAGCGGGTAATTCATTTAGTGTAGCTGCCTTTTATAAAGATATAACTGCGCCTATCGAAACTGTGCTAAATATTGGTGATGAGGATTACTCTGCGTCATTTATTAATGGTGAAACTGCTGAGGTTTATGGTATTGAGGCTGAATGGCTTCAGGACCTAACGTTTGCTGCAGAAGGCTTATTTACCAGTGGTAACATTACGATAAGTGATTCTGAGGCGTCTATCGATCCTGCACTTGCTGGTACGTTAACTAATCCTAAAAAGCGTATGACAGGTCACTCTCAATACGTAGTTAACTTACAACTTAATTACGATTCACTTGATGGTATGCACAGTAGCTCACTAGTTTATAACGTATTTGGTGAGCGCATATTAGCCGCTGGAGTGGCTAATCGTGATGATGCCTATGAGCAGCCATTTCATTCACTTGATTTAGTTTATACTTTTTATCCTGACTTTAATTCTAAGGTTAAATTTAAAGTTAAAAACTTATTAGATGAAGATCAAAAAGTCACGCAATCAGATATTATTGTTCGCTCTAAAGAGCAGGGTATTACCTTTGACTTAAGTTACAGTTATGAGTTTTAAGCGTTTACTTTAATGTAATACCCCTCGTAAGGGATGAATAAACCCACCGTTAACCCTGTATTTAATACAGGGTTTTTTATGACTATGAAAAAAATTTGAGTTCTACTTTATTCACTAGTTTTAGCGCGCTGGTGGTGTTATTTTGACGTTAATGAAAATTAAATCTCACGCAATGAATTTAATTTTTAATGTATTAAGGCATCTTTTATGAATCAAACAGTGGAAAAAACAATGAAAAAAGTAGGATTAGTCGGTTGGCGTGGCATGGTTGGCTCTGTGTTATTAGAACGTATGCAGCAACAAAATGATTTTGCCCATATCGACACCACCTTTTTCACCACCTCACAAGCGGGTCAATTAGGTCCAGATATAGCAGGCGATGCAAAACCATTACTTGATGCAAGCGACATTAGCGAACTTGCTAAAATGGATATTATTGTTACTTGCCAAGGCGGTGACTACACCAATGCGGTATACCCAAAACTTAGAGAGTCGGGTTGGGATGGTTACTGGATTGATGCAGCTTCTGCACTGCGTATGGTTCAGGACAGCATTATAGTACTGGATCCCGTAAACAAAGATGTTATTGAACAAGGTTTAGCGCAAGGCGTTAAAACATTTGTGGGCGGTAACTGTACTGTATCGCTAATGTTACTTGCATTAGGCGGCTTGTTTGAGCAAGACCTAATTGAGTGGGTAAGCCCAATGACTTACCAAGCGGCATCGGGCGCAGGTGCGCGTAATATGAAAGAGCTTATTGCACAAATGGGCGCTATTCATGCAAGTGTTGCCGACAAAATTGATAATCCAAGTTCAGCTATTTTAGAAATTGATAAAATAGTGAGCGAAACAATGGCGTCAAGCGATTTACCACAAGATCAGTTTGGTGTGCCACTTGCCGGTAGTTTAATTCCGTGGATTGACGTGCCTATGCCAAGTGGTCAGTCTAAAGAAGAATGGAAAGCGCAAGTAGAAGCTAATAAAATTTTAGGCTCTTCAAAGCAACCCGTGCCTATTGACGGTTTATGTGTACGTATTGGAGCAATGCGTTGTCATTCACAAGCGATGACCATTAAATTACGTGAAGATATTAGCGTAGAAAAAATTGAAGAAATTTTAGCGTCTCATAATGAATGGGTAAAAGTAATTCCAAATGAGCGCGAAATTAGCGCAACAGATTTAACGCCAGTTAAAGTAACAGGTACTTTAAGCATTCCTGTTGGTCGTATCCGTAAACTTGCGATGGGACCAAAATACATTAGCGCATTTACAGTAGGCGATCAGCTTTTATGGGGAGCGGCAGAGCCACTTCGTCGTATGCTCCGCATAATTGTTGATGATAAATAAACAAGTTTAGTTATTATTTAAAAAAGGGTTGGCAATTTGTCAGCCCTTTTTTGTTTTACTTGTTTATGTTATTCATTTTATAAAAGGGTTATTTTACTTTTAAATAAAGTACGTTAGTTCCATTATTAGAATTGCATATAAGGATTTCTTCATTATCGTTCTCGCCCTTTTATTGATTTGTTTTTTAGCTTTATGGGTATTTATTTCTATAATAGTTATAGGTTTATTTCAAAGTCGTAATTTTTAAATAAACTTGCTTTAAAAGCATACAGTTTAATATGTTAATTGATACATACGAAGAAATACTAGATGAATATTTAGTGTTAAACCTTCGTAGAGCTATTTTTAATAATTTAATTTAAGTAAACTATCGTCCTTAAAATCGCTATTTAAGTAAAACTAATGACAATAAACACAAATAACTTTATTAACAAGCGTTTAGCTTTTGTTGGCTCATATTTTAATTCTGCAATTATTATAAATACTATCGTGTCTTGTTTTGTTGTTTTTAGTGGTATAAACCACAGTTTTTCTCAAGGAAAGCTTAATTGGTTTTTTACGTTAACGTTCATATCGTTACTGCGTATCGCAAACCATGTTTATGTTAGTAATAACAATAATATAAAATATAACCTCTACTTTTTTGGCGTATTGCTCACCGGTATTACGTGGGCTGCTTTTCCTATTTTATTTTTTGAACAAATGCCGATGCAAGAAAAGTTTGTATCTCTTGTTGTATTTAGCTCTCTTGCTGGTGGCGGCGTTAATGTATTAGCATCAGATATTCGTTCTTCTATATCCTACATAACGTGTTTGCTTGTCCCTTTTAGTATTTTATTGTTGTTACAGCCTATTAGCGATGAAAATATTTTAGGCGTTTTGGGTCTCGTGCTATGGTTTATTTTGTGTTTTGTTACTGCAACGCGTACCGCAAAAGACGTAACGTCATCAATTAATAACGAACTTAAGTTAGATGAATTTATTGAAAATCTAGAAAAAGAAGTGCAACTTCGTACAGAGCAAGTCATTCTTTTAGAACAAAAAGATAACCTCACTAAGTTATTTAACCGTGGTAGCTTTGTTTCTAATGTTGAACTCGATTTAGCCAATAAAAATAACGATCTTAAAGCCGTTTTGTTTTTAGACATGGATGATTTTAAAGTCATTAATGATAAATTTGGTCATGAGTTTGGTGATTTTGTACTTGCAGAAACCGGTCGTCGATTAGTTAATTCAGAGAAAAAGAATGATTTTATTGTCTGTCGATGGGGCGGAGATGAATTTATCTTTTATTCACGTAATCATACACAAAAAGAGTTATTTGAATGTGTTTCCAGGCTAGTCGATATGCTGACGCAGCCTGTTATTATGGATAATTACCAAGTAAAACCCTCTTTTAAAGTTGGGTTGTATTTTACTCGAGAGGACTTTGATTTATCGCAAGCAATTAAATACGCTGATGTTGCTATGTATGAAGGTAAAAAAAGTCGTAATGAAATATCTGTATTTGACGAGCGAATGCATGAATCCCTTAAACGAGAAGAAGTGCTTCGTAGCTCAATTAAAGAATGCGTAGAAAAAGGTGATTTTCATCTTTGTTATCAACCCATTGTTGATATAACCAAAAATGAAATTACCACGTTTGAAGTGCTGCTTCGATGGCAGTTTAATGATGAATTTATTCCACCGTCAGAATTTATTGATATTGCAGAGCGATATGGAAAAATTAATTTATTGGGTGAGTTTGTACTCGAACAAGCTATTGCGAGTTTAAGTAAGTTAAATGCAGTAAATAGTAATATTGGATTATCAATAAATGTGTCGGTATTGCAGCTTGAAAACCATAACTTTTTAGAGCTCCTAGTCGGTTTACTAAATACGTACGCTGTTCAACCAAACAATGTGCATTTAGAAATAACTGAAACAGTAATGATCAAAAACTTACCGTATTTATCAAAAGTGATTACCGAGATAAAAAATACCGGTGTGCGTATTTCTATCGATGATTTTGGTACTGGGTTTTCTTCTATATCGGTTTTAAAAGAGCTATCTGTTGATTACATTAAAATAGATAAATCTTACATTGATAATATTTGTGAGTGCTCGAAGGATAAAAGCATTGTATCTGCGGTAACTAAAATGTCGCATATGATAGGTTGCCAAGTTATAGCTGAAGGCGTAGAAAACACAGCTCAGTTAACAGTGTTAGAAAGTCTACATATTGATAAGTACCAAGGCTTTTTATTTAGTAAACCGGTTAAGTTTGATCAAGCACTCGAACTCATAAATTAAAGTTACGTAAATTAAAGGCAGTAACAACTTTATACTCAATTAAGCCTTGCTACATAGATTTGCTCTTGTAGTAAGGCTTTGTCGTTTAAGTCACTGTGCTTGTTAGAGTTGAATTGCCCGCCAGTGCTCATTATAAAAACGGTGCATTGTTTCGATTCGTATTATCCCACCAGCATAATCACACTGATATCAACTTTATCGTTTATTTATATTTACGTATTTATAAACTGGTACAGCCTTTGCTTTATTAGCTAAATTAGCCACTTTAATTACAACAGACTCAAATAACTGAGTATTTTAAACTCATGTACGCAGTTTAATTACAATTTTGCGTAGTTTTTACATGTTTAAAATACTCATTTGTAACGTCTCAGGTAAAGGAAATTACAATGAGCTCTTTTTCTAATGTATCACACAGTAAATGGTTTAATTCTATAGTGGTAATTATATTATTGCTTGTTATTGCCAGAATAGCGGCTCCTTACGGGGTACAACAGTATGTAAATTATCAGCTAAAACATACTCAAGGGATTACTGGGCATGTAGGTGACGTAGATTTATTTCTATATCGAGGGGCTTATGCCATTGATGATGTAGAAATTTATGCTGTTAATGCAACCTCATCCCCAAAACCATTACTTGCAGTACAAACACTCGATTTTTCACTTGCATGGTCGGCGCTTTTTAAAGGTAATTTAGTAACAAACATGGCGTTTACGCGTCCTGAAATAGTTATTTACGATAAAGACCCAAGTACAGTAGAGCAAAATAAACAAGTTAAAGACGAAACAACATGGGTAGGGCTTGCTAATAATTTAGTGTTGTTTTCTATCGATACACTAACTATAAAGCAAGGAAAGCTAACCTTAGTTAATTCAACTAACAGCGGTGAAAAACCAACTTTTATATCAAATATTAATGCCGAAATTAAAAATATTACCAATGCTCAAAACTTATCAAAAACACTTGTGACTACTTTAAATGTTGAGGGAGCATTAATGGGCGAGGCAGCCTTAAAACTTAATGGCAAACTTGATCCCTTTAGTAAACAGGCTAATTTTGACTTAAATGCAGAGGTGCAGCGTTTTTCAGTTAAAAACCTCGATACTGTATTTAAAGTGTATACACCGTTTGATATTGAAGCGGGTGGCATTGATGGCGCTATGGAATTGGTGGCTAAAAATAATAATTTAAATGGCTATGTAAAAGCGGGTGTTCAAAACTTGAGTGTTTTTTCTTGGCGAGAAGATATAGAAAAAGATGATGATGGGGTGTTTACAGCAATATTTGAAGGCAGCGTTGATTTGCTAAGTACCATACTAGAAAACGATGAATCTAAGCTTGTAGCTGCGCGCATCCCTATAAATGGGCAACTCGACAACGCAGATGTGTCGACTATTGAGGCTGTTACTTCAGTATTAAAAAATGCATTTTTTGATGCCTTTAAAATGAAAGTCGATAACGTCATATCTTTTGAAGATATGAATAACGAATCTACAAATGATGAGTGAAATGAAGGTGCTTTGTAATAGTTATAAGTTAACGCTTAGCCCTAATTACACCCACTTTTAAATATAAGTGGGTGCTTTAATATTGGTTATGCACATTATTCTTTGCGGTTACTCAATAACTCTTTTAACTCTGAAATTTGAGCTTGTAGTTCGCTTACTTGGCCTTGTGTTGCAGGGAGTGACTCGTTATCTGCAAGTTCTTCTCGGGCATTACGATGCTCTTCGCTCATTACTTCAAGTATTGCGCCTACCATCATATTTAAAAATACAAATGCGGTTAAAAATATAAAGGTTAAATAGTAAATCCAACTTAAATCGTATACCGCCATAGTTTCGTACATTATGTCGGTCCAATCTTCAAATGTAGCTATTCTAAATAATGTAAGCATTGATATAGATACATCTTGCCAAAGCACAGGGTTTATTTCAGCAAACATCATGCTACCCATTGCGGCGTAAATGTAAAAAATAACAAACATTAAAAGCGCTATATAACCCATTTTCGGAATTGCTTTAAACAATGAATTAACTAATAATCGCAGCTCTGGGATCATAGACACCAATCGCAATACTCTAAATATGCGAAGTAATCGCGCAATTAACATGGTAGAGCCTGCCGCAGGGTATAAACTACCTAACACTATAATGGTGTCGAATATATTCCACCCTTTAGAAAAGAAATCTTTTATACCTTTACTTGCAACAAAGCGAATAGCTAATTCAATCAAAAAGAATGCCGTTATGCCTATATCCATCCAATTTAGAGCAAGTTCTACCGTTGGATGTAGTGAGTAGGTATGTGCGCCTACAGTCAAAGCAGAAACAATTATTACAGCTATAACAAATGATTGAAATATCTTGCTTTTGTCTATACGCTGAAACAACCTTTGCAACTGCGACATCATAATAGTGGGTCCTGTGAGGAATAAGATTTTATGGCGCTAATATACAATAACATTGTAATAATTTAACGTTTTTTCGATATAGAAAGTGTAAGGAAGTTAATGTTTATCAATAAACTAAAAAATAGTGCATTACTTATTGTTGGGTTGTGTGTTTTAGCCGCTTGTAGCTCTGAAACCCGCTTTCATGAAGTTCAATCGGCGCGCCTTGATGAGTGCAATTACAAAGCAGACAAAGAATATTATGAATGTTTAGATAATCAAGATTCTAATTATGAAGAATTTAAAAAACAGCAACAAGCAGATACCAAATAAGTAGCATTATTATTTATGACTAAAACTCAAAAACTACGAGATAAACAAATTCGCCTAGCGCTAACTGTTGCGTGCGAAACAATAAAAGAAACGGTATTTGGCTTTGATTACCTAACGCATACGGTCGATTTAAATAATGAAGCCAGCACATTAAAAGTTATGTGCTACTTTAACGACGAAATTGCGCTTGAAAATGCAAAACCACAACTTGGCGACTTAGCGGATATAATACTTAAGCAACTCGCAAGTATTAAATTGAATGTAAAACCAGCACACATCTCATTTTTAGCCAATTAACAGCGGTTTAGTTGGTATGACATCACATGGACGTTATAATTAGATAAATTATTTTTAGGGTTCAAATTATGGCTGTTCCTACGCGTTCGCAAATTTCACCAGGCACAACAGTAAATATTGTATTAAAAGAAGATCAACGCAGCGGTACATTGACCGAAGGTGTTGTTGAACGTCTTTTAACTAAATCGCCTAATCACCCACACGGTATTAAAGTTCGTTTAGAAGATGGTCAAGTTGGCCGAGTGAAAGAGATTTTATAATGGCAGCATTAACAGAGCATGCTTTTTGGGATTTAGTAACCGCTCCTGATTTAGGGCTTGATCCGCAAAGTGTAAGCGACAATTTAAAAAGTAAATTAACAGATTTAACCGACCAACAACTTATAGAGTTTGATAAGTATTTTGGTATAAGCATGCGTAAATGTTTTACGTGGGACTTATTTGGCGCAGCCTTTGTTATGGCTGGCTGTAACGATGATTATGGCTTTAGTGAATTTAGATGTTGGTTGATTTCGCGCGGTAAAACAGTGTTCGAAAACGCCTTACTCAATGCCGACTCAATTGCACAGTGTTCACCTGTTTATTTTTTAAATGAACAACCTTATCCGTATATTGATGAATACGATTTAATCGCAGGCTTGTTATACGAAGAGCGTAACGATGACGAACTGCCGTTTATTCCATCAGGAAGCGACGAACCTCAAGGTAAGCGATTTAAAGACAAACCTAAGTTTTTAAAGTTAAGTTACCCTCTATTATTTGCAAAATATTGGCAGTAATTTGTATTTAATCGTTTTGTTGTTTAGGTACGTATTTAATAGCGTACTTAACAACAAAATGATTAGTTGTAGTATCTAATCGCTGTAGCACGACTTCTCTCCTTTTATAGTAAATCTCTGTTATAGTTGTAAAAAGTTAAGTAGATAAGCATTTTTCGCTTATCTAACACATTAACTCTCGAGGATACACACACGCAATGAAATATATAACATTTGCTTTGCTAGCAATTACATTTACAAGTGCCTACGCTTTTAGTGAGCCAAGTAATAAAACGCGTTTTATTCCTCTTTTAAAAACTAAATTAGGTGCTTATGAGGTTGTGTCGGCTAACTCGGCTTTGTGCGTTAATAGCCGTTTAAGCTTACAAGATGAAAAAAATGCTTCAGCGGGATTTAAATTAGGTAACGAAATTATTTTTGGACCTTTACATAACGGAACACAAACCACTAAAAAACCTAACTTTTGTTTTATTACGAGTTCATTAAAATATAAAAGTGATGGTCTTGAGAATAGTTTAAGAATGAGTCGTTGTGAAAATCTTGCCAACGAAAAAATAATAAACCAAAGTATTAAATTCTTACCTAATAATGTCATTACATACACGTTAAGTGAACCAAGTGTAGAGTGTACATTTAAGCAAACAGATATCGGTAAATAAACATTAGCCATTTAAGTTGCTCTATTAGCTAATTAAGCTAATAGACGTTACTAAGCTGGCTAATGGCTACTCACGTTACTCGCAGTGTATTTTGGGTATGTCGCGCCAGCGAGTTGTGTACTGAGGTGATAAAAAAGCTCTGTTCATATGCCAACGATCATTTAACTTACTGCTTGCTAAGCTAAGCATTCCTTTTCCATAACGTTTATTAACCGCATCTAGGCAGTTCATTAGTTGTGGATTGTCATTGCATTTATTAAACAAATCATCTTGTTGAAATTGCTGCGAAGTAAGCTCTAAAGCACCTACACCGCATTTGTAAAAGCGCACTGCCGGTTGGTATATTTGCCCAAACACTTCTGAAATTGCATTTGCCATAACGCAGGTATCGTTAGTAGGATTAGTAAATTTATACACAAACGATTTTTTATAAAAAATGTTCTCGTGAGAGGAGCTTGCAGCAAATATATAAAGCTGATTTGTTAAAGACTTTTGTGCCCTCAGTTTACTGCCTACAATTGTTACGTGATTAATAAGCGCTGTTTTGAGTGCCGTGGGCTCGCATATCCGTTCTCCAAAACTACGAGTCGAAAATATTTCACGTTTATCTTGTCTTACATCATCCCAGTTTAAGCATGTTTCGCCGTTAAGCTCTCTTACTGTACGCTCTACTACTACACTAAAAGTGCGGCGCATAGCACTAGGGTTTTGCTGTGCTAATTGCCATGCCGTATGTATGTTCATTATTTTAAGTTTTTTAGCTAAGCGTTTACCTATGCCCCATACATCTTGGCAACTCATTCTTTGTAAAATAGCTTGTCTAGATCCCTCTGTGTCTATAACAGCAACTCCATTAAAGCCAGACAACTTTTTAGCGGCATGATTAGCTGCTTTTGCAAGCGTTGGGGTAACCCCAAAACCCACGCCTACAGGTAGCTTGGTTTCTCGCCATACAGTACGCCTTATTGTATGACCGTAGTCGTACCAACTACTTATAAGTGGTGTATAACCATTAAAATGTAAAAACGATTCGTCAATACTATACACGTGTTGAGTATCGCAAAAGCGAGCAATTACGTTCATCATTCTATCGCTTAAATTGGCATATAGTTCGTAGTTACTAGAGCGAACAATTACGTTATTTTGCTCAAGCAAATGCTTCACTTTAAAGTAAGGACCAAATTTAGGAATATTTAAACGTTTTGCAATAGGGCATACCGCACATACACACCCATCGTTATTTGTAAGTACAACAACAGGTTTAGAACGAATAGCAGGATCAAAAACCTTTTCGGCGCTGGCATAAAAAGACACCGCATCAACTAAGGCATACATGAAAGTAACTCGGGGTTTTGTCTGTGTAATCTAATAGATAAACTAACCACGCCTTCAAGCTGAAACTCATCACTGGGTGTAAGTTGCACTGGTTTATATAAAGGGGATGCCGATAAAAGCCGTGCATTGGTTTTATCAAGTAACTTACATACAAATAAGCCATTTAAATTAGCAACAATTACATCACCATCTTTAGCTTGCTCTGCACGGTCTACTAATAATAAGTCACCCTGAAAAATCCCCACTTCTTGCATAGAGCTGCCAGAAGCAACCCCAATAAAGGTCGCATCAGGGTGCTTAATTAATAATTCATCAAGCGATACACCAAGCTCGCTATATTGTGCAGCGGGAGATTCAAATCCACATACACCGGCTTCTATATAAATAGGAATAACAAACATAAAGGTCAACCAAAACGCATATACTGTATAAGTGTACAGTATATGCGTTTTGTTTAACTTATGCCAAGTAATGCATTAAAGATCATTGCATGTTTTTGATCATTTTTTTTGCAGTGTCTAAAAAGTCATTGATTTGTTGAGGGTTTAAATTTTTACACATTTGCTCGTTAACACATTGCTCTGCATTTAGTAATTTATCAAAAAGTGCTGTGCCTTGAGAGGTGAACGATAAAATAAAACAGCGTTTGTCTTGCTCACTCGCGCATTTATTTATTAGATTTAAAGCTATTAACTCCTTAACCAAACGTGCTATTTGTGCTTTATCACGTTGAGTTTTGGTCACAATGTCGTTTGCTGTGCAGTTACTAGTAGCAGCAATAATATGCAAGCAACGTACATGCATTGCGTTTAGCTCAAGCTCACTGGCATTAATGGCTTCACGTATTGTTACACGGTAGTTTTGCATTAATACAAAAAGTGTATTGGCAAGAGAAGAGTTCATATTAAATCCATAATGGTTGACAATGTCAATTAAATTGCTATAGTTGATTTTATCAACCAATGGGGCGTTGTGCAATGTCTGCTTTTAGCAGCTTATTATTTAAATCCAAGTTTTGTAAAACGAGGTAATACATGAGCAAACAAATTCGCAAAGCTAACGTGTTAAGTACAAAGCAAATTACACCGCATTTACAGCGTATAGTGCTAGGCTCTGATGAGTTTAAAGGTTTATCAACAAGCTATATTGGAAACTACGTAAAAGTGTTGATCCCCAACGATCATAAAATAGATTTAGACATAAAAACGGCATGTATGCGTTCTTATACTATTAGAGACATAAACCTAAACAACGGCGCTATAACACTCGATTTTGTTATAAATATGCACCAAGGTCCTGCAACACAATGGGCGCAATCAGTAAAAGTAGGTGACGGGGTGGCTATAGCTGGTCCTGGACCTAAAAAACTTGATAACTATGACCACGGTCATTATGTACTATTGGGCGATTTAACCTCAGTAAATGCAATTAAAGCGTATTTACAACTACTGCCAAAAGCCGCCAACATTGATGCGTTTATACATGTACCCACAGCGAAAGATATTATAAGTTTAAACACAACGCGTAACGTAAATTGGTTAGTTACCAGCACTCCCGACAAAAGCATGCTAAATGCATTAAGTAACTTAGAAATAAGCGAACAACCTCCTATTGTATTTATGGCATTAGAAGCAGGGCTTGTACGTAAAGTTAAAACACAATTAGATGAACGCTTTTCTATACCGCGATGTAACATAGTTTCATCGGGATATTGGAAAAAAGGGCTTAACTCAGAACGCTACAAGCAACTACGCCAGCGCGATGCTGAACTGGCTCGAATATCTTAGAGCTAAATAACATATGCATATTTACTTTTATACACTCAAGTAACTTGAATTGATCTCATAGCAGTCCCATTTAAGTGTTTTATACTAATAACATATTATTAGTATGCATTTTTAGGAGCTGCTATTTTGTTAACTAATATTCCCTTTTCTTTATTAGAGCTTGCACCAATGCCTCAAGGGGCAACGGTATCCGAAACCTTACATAAAACTACCAAGTATGCACAAAGAGCCGATGAATTAGGCTTTAATCGTTTTTGGCTCGCTGAGCATCATAATATGCCCGGTATTATATGCGCAGCCACGTCTATTTTAGTTGGGCATATTGCAGGCAACACTAACAATATACGTGTGGGATCGGGCGGTATTATGCTACCAAACCATTCACCTTTAGTTGTTGCTGAACAATTTGGCACATTAGAAAGTTTATACCCAGGAAGAATTGATTTAGGACTAGGGCGAGCACCAGGCAGCGACCAAGTAACAAGCCGCGCATTAAATAGCGATATGAGCCGTGCTGAACGCTTTCCCCAAGAAGTAAGCGAGTTACAAACCTTGTTGGGTCCTTATAACGGCACGCATCCTATACGTGCTATTCCTGGCGAGAACACCAATGTTCCTATTTGGTTATTAGGTTCAAGTTTATTTAGTGCGCAACTTGCAGCGCAAAAAGGGTTACCGTATGTATTTGCAGGGCATTTTGCACCGCGCTTTGTACACGACGCAATAGCGCTGTATAAACGCGAGTTTAAAGCATCAAGCGTACTTGATAAGCCATACGTCATGCTTGCACTGCCTTTAGTGGCAGCAGACACTGACGATGAAGCGCAGCACTTATCTACAACGTCAAAGCAACGTGTTTTAGCTTTAATTAGAGGCAAAGAGCTGTGGTTAAAACCACCTGTAGATACAATGGATGGTTTATGGAGCGAGCAAGAACGCGCTCATGTAGAAAACTTTTTAAGCTTAAGTGTAACCGGCGGTCATGTAAGTATTAAACACAAGTTAGAAATGATCGTAAAACAACTCGAAGTTGATGAGTTTATATTTACTAACGACTTATTTGATGAAGAAAAACGCCATCGTGCCCTCGAAATATTAATGGAAATAAAGCATTAGCATATAGTTAGTTAAGCAAGCGTACACCTTGTCTTTGTTAAGGTTGCAGGCATCAATAAAGAACATTCATTTTATACATTGAATTGATTTATGTGATGTCTGTAAAATTGAAAAACCAGTCTTTTGAAAGAGTAATTAACTTATATTAAGTCAATTTATCGACCATATAGCGTTCTATTTTATCAATCGAACTGATTTAAACAATCAATTTTAAGATATTACTTTTATTTATTACACTGTATGTATTAAACCAAACATCATTAAATAAAGGTAGGTTCACCGTGAAGTCTCTAAATAGCGCAACAGCTAATTCAGTTAACAAAACAGCGCAGCCAAAAGTTGCACTGATTGCTGAAGGCGGTGGGCAGCGAGGGATATTCACAGCCGGCGTACTTGATGCTTGGTTAGAGCAAGAGTATGACCCATTCGACTTATTTATTGGCACCTCTGCAGGTTCGCAAAATTTAACTAGCTATTTAGCGCGTCAAAAAGGCTATGCAAAGCGTTTAATTAGAGGGTTGTCTCGTAATAAACGGTTTTTTCAATTAGGTCGAGGATTAGTGGGTAAACACATAGTCGACTTAGATTGGTACTTTGACAAAACCACCGAAGTAAACAGAGCTATTGATTTCAAAACGGCTAAAACCAGTTTAGGTGATCGCGAGTTACTTATTACGGCTACTAATGCACGAGACAGAAAAGCGTACTTTTTATCGCCAACAGGCGAAAGCCAGCAATGGCGTGAGCTGTTAAAAGCGTCAAGTGCACTGCCATTTTTGTATAAACAAGGCGTAAAATTAACACCTTGGTTAGATGCAAAAGCAGCTAACGAAACACACTTAGTTGAAGAACAAACTCAAAGCGATTTTTATCTCGATGGTGGTTTAGCAGCACCTTTACCCGTTCGTGAAGCGTACAACCGTGGCGCACGAAAAATTGTTGTAATAAGAACGGTAGATGCTAATTTTCAGGCGCAGTCTGCATGGGTTCAAAAGCTAAGAACCTTTGCTATTGCATCAGGTTATTGCCCAAAAACATTAGACTACTTAATACAACACGAACAAGCTTATTTAGACGAGCTTAACTTTATTGCTAATCCTCCTGATGATGTAGAAATAATACAAATATTTGCAGACGAAAAGCTGCACAGTAAATTATTAGGCAGCTCGAATGACGACTTACGTTTTGATCATAAACTAGGGTTAGATGCAGGGCGTTCATACTTAGCAATACAAAATTTACAAGTTAACAGTAATAACCACTACGGTGCTGCTACACAATACAGCTATAACTAAGCCGTAACTAAGCTGTAAATCAACAGCCAAATTTTAAATATAATTAATAAATAGCGCATACCCTTATGCGCTATTTTTTTGTTATTAATTACTCTTATTACGCCTAACCGCATTAAAATAAAAAGCGGTTACACCCCTCATACACAAAACAAAATACTGAATCTTAAAAAGATATTATTGATTTTTTAACTAATCAATATAAAGTGTAGTTGTGATTTATTATTCACATTTATAGAAATAAAATTCAATGTAAAATGTGCTTGCTTACAGATTATTAAACACCAATACATGCTTCACTATGAGGTAAATTAAAACTTAAAAGCTATTATGTTTTAATGTTTAACAAACGTTTTAACGACGCTGCATGCAGAGTTTAAAGTCGGTGCTAACATAAAGTAAAAGTATAAAAATAAAAGGGATTAGTAATGTTCGATACCGTAGTAAAAAGTGTAAATGACCTATTGTGGGGGAAGGGTCAGGTACTTATTTATATTTTACTCTTTACCGGTATTTGGTTTTCTGTGCATTTAAAAGGCATCCAAATATTTAAATTTAAGCATATGTTTAGCTTACTTAAAGGCAGTAGCAAATGTAAAAAAGACGACATTTCATCATTCCAAGCCCTTTGCACAGGGTTATGCGCCCGTGTAGGTACCGGTAATTTAGCCGGTGTAGCGGTTGCAATTTCTCTTGGTGGTAGCGGCGCAATATTTTGGATGTGGGTTATTGCTATACTGGGAATGGCAACAGGCTTTGCCGAAAGCGTACTTGGGCAAGTATACAAAGTGCGCGATAGCAGCGGCGATTTTAGAGGCGGCCCCGCGTATTATATTCAACAAGGTTTAGGTAGTCGCGCCTTTGCTATTGTATTTGCCGCGTGTTTGTTTTTAGGTTACGGCTTTACCTTTAGCGCTATGCAAACTAACACAATTACTGACGCGCTAAACTATGCGTTTAAAGTCCCTACACTTTACTCAGGGCTGGTTATTACCGTACTAGCGGGCTCAATTATACTCGGTGGCTTTAAAGCAATTGCCCGATTTGCAGAGCGCGTAGTGCCTATAATGGGCATTGTATTTGTACTCGCTGCTGTCATTATTACCCTTATAAATTTCACGCAAGTACCTGCTATGCTTAAAGATATATTTTTATCAGCATTTGGCTTACAAGAAGCAGGTGCCGGTGCAATGGGCGCGGCTATTAAAAACGGTATTCAACGTGGTTTATATTCTAATGAGGCGGGTGCGGGCAGTGTGCCGCATGCATCAGCAAGTGCCAGTCCTATTCCTAACCACCCTGTAACGCAAGGTTACATACAAATGCTAGGCGTATTTTTCGATACAATCGTACTGTGTAGCTGCACCGCAGTTATTATTTTATTAGCCGATGTAGATATAAGCGGCGAAATGGAAGGTATTCGTTTAACGCAAAGCGCCATGACCGCTCACTTAGCACAAGGTGGTGTTTACTTTGTAGCAGCTGCAATTACCTTATTTGCGTTTACCTCGGTAGTGGCAAATTACGCCTATGCAGAGAGTAACTTGCACCTCTTTAAGCTCGACAACAAAGTAGGGCGCGGCATTTACACTTTGCTTTATTTATCAATGATGTTATGGGGCGCATCAGCCACGTTAAAAGAAGTGTGGGATTTAGCCGATATTGCCTTAGGGTTAATGACAGTGGTTAACGTTATCGCTATTATACTGTTAACGCCGACTATTTTGTCTGTTACCAGCGATTACCACGCACAAAGAGACAAAGGTTTAGAGCCCGAATTTAAAGTAAAAGATGTAAAAGTACAGGGTAAATGCGAAGACGGCATTTGGGACTAATTAATTTTAAGCAACTTTAACGATAAAAAGCGGTTTTATGGCAATATAAAATCGCTTTTTATTTTGAATAATTATTCACTTTAAGTTTTAAATAAATAACTAAAATAACCAATACTAAAGGCACTATTTTTTAGATGATCGAGATCCACGCAGGTAAAACCGCAGCAAAAATAATAAACGAACAAGGCTTTAAACCAGAACTTTTCACCTCTTTTTTAGGCGCAAGTGGTGGCCCAAAATGGTTTACGTTATTTGGTTTGGATAAATACATTTTTGGTGAGTTTTTTAAAAACCGCACTCAACCACTTAATTTAATTGGATCATCAGCTGGCGCTTTTCGCTCTGCATGTTTTGCACAAAACGATCCCGTTGCAGCCATTGAGCGCTTAGCAAAATCGTATTCGCAAACTCGATACTCAAGCAACAAACCAACGCCCGCTGAAATTACAATAAAAGCGCGCGTATTACTTGAAGATGTTTTTGGCGATAGTGGCGTAACCGAAATTATAAATAACTCCGTATTTAAAGCGCACTTTATAGTGGCTAAATCGAATGGGTTCATAGCCAGCGAAAATAAATTAATACAGCTGCTGGGTTTATCAAAAAGTTATATGCTCAACCGCGTTAACCGAAAATTATTAGGCTCACAGTATGAGCGCTTTATATTTGGTCCAGCAACAAGTGACTTATCAATTACCGACAGCTACAATTTTAAAACACAAAACATAGCACTCACACAAACAAATTTAAAAGATGCATTACTTGCATCCGGCTCTATACCGCTTGTTATGCAAGGCATAAAAAATATTGCAGGCTCACCACCTGGCATATACCGCGACGGCGGAATTATTGACTATCACTTTGATTTAAAAATTAATAACCCAGGCTTAATTTTATATCCACATTTTAATAGCGAGCCAAAAGCAGGGTGGTTCGATAAAAATTTAAAACGCAAAGTGTCACCACTTAATTACGACAACGTAGTGATGATAACCCCATCAAAAGAATTTATAGCCGGCTTGCCTTACGGAAAAATCCCAGATAGAAATGATTTTACCGATCTTGATGTAGATACACGTATCAAATATTGGAATACCGTTTTTAGTGAAACCGAAAAGTTAGCAGAGGCATTTGATACTAAATTGAAGTTAAATATAACTTTATAAAAAGCATGTAAAATGAGTTTAAGAATAAACTTAGAAAATGGAACTCAAGGTGAAATAGATAAAGAACCTGATATATGTTCAATTTTTGATAAAGCATAAATGCCTGTCAGAGTATTTGTCACCATAACCAGTGAATTAGAAAAATATGATAAAAATTAGAAATAGTAATGAAATGCATGGATCATAATTAGATCAGTATTAGTGGAGTCTATAAAATGTAAATTAAAAACCAAACGGTATGGTTCTTATATTCAAGATATTTGAAAGTCCATAAATTACGGTACGTAAAGTAAAATAAAATAAAATAAAATAAAATAAAGGGCATAAAGCCCTTTTAAATTAATGGTTTAATTAATATGTCAACTTTGATAGGTAGACACACTTCCTTTCGTTAAGTTTTAAATATTTAATACTATTCATAAGTTAAATAAATTGTAAAAGTTATAAACCATAGATGGTAGTTGTTGAGTTGAAAAACTTATTATGACATTGGTAAATAACATCACGATTATATTTACTTAATGTACCTAAATCATCTATTTCATAATCATAAGAAATTTGTTTAGACATATTTTTATACAATTCAATAATGTTGGAAGGAGTGCCAACTGGCGCAAAGTCATCAACATCAAGAAATAGATAGCGTAAAAAAAGATTGGAACTTATATTAAAGTCAAAAGATAAAACTCTATCATCATTAACAGGTGTACAAAAACCGCGGTCAGATAAAAGACATGAATTATTTGTATAGTAAAACGCAGTCACTTTAATGAAACGTTCTTCACTTTCATAAAGGTTTTTTATAATTTCTTCGAAAATGACTTCATTCTTATTTCCATGTGGTGTTAATAAGTTAAATATTAGAGCAAGCCACTCCCTATATTGTTTATTAGGTATGCCAAACTTTTTACAGTTGTAATCTTGGGATGGATTATTACCATCAAGAATTTTTTATAGTTTTTTAAATGTGTAGGGTCAACTGGTTGAAGGGTTTTTAAATCGGAAAAGGTATGAAATAGTTTATCAATGCAATAAGGATTTCTGATAAAGTTTAGGAATTTAATAACAAACAAATTACAAATTTCTACTTTCACATTTCTATCATTGTTTTGTATTTTAGAAATTAGAGAGGTAGTACTTACTTCTAAAATAGATTCATACTTTGTATAAAAGCGCTCAAAGTTCAGCCTTATATCTTTATCAATTACATCAAAGCTAAATAAATCAAAAGCACTTAGATTGTTCTCAATACTAGTCCCTTTTCGATTGTCTAAGTTATATGTTAGTGCCTCTCTATTTTTTAAAGTAAATGAGTAAATCTTCTTGCTACTCCTTTTCAATGCATTTGGATTTATAGAATTAACGCTTTGCTCATAAGCTGAGAGGAAGTGCTGGTTTTTTGTACTACTTGATAGATTCATTAATCTTCCTTAATTTGTAGTTCTTATTGATATTTCACCGATTATTTCTAGCAATTGTGTCTGTAAATCGATTAGATATAAATCTTGTGATTTGCTTTGAATGTCTTATACATTGCTTCAGATTTTCTGGCAGACCACTTATAGCGCTGAACTAGCTGAACATCAGAAGGTTTTACCTTTCCCTACGGCGTTTCCATTGTATGATCTTCCATCGAAATTTTACAGTCTGCCCAAGCGTCTTTTTCAGGTAAATAATCACGATAAATTATAGCTACTAATTTTTCAACGGTAAGACTCGCTTTACTCGCTATTACATAACGCTTTATTTGTCTTTCATTTTAGCTGTTTTAGCATAGTCATAACCAAATAGTGAAAGTAACTGTTTTTGAATTTTCGATTCAAACGTTGTAATTTTAAGATAAGTTATGATTGATTAGATAACGTTAATAATAAATAATTGCTGTAACTAAAAATAGTTGAATTAATAAAGTTACTAATCACTTTGTTAATTTAGGAGATAAAGATTAGTAGGGACTTATATAACGTGAATACATAATCATGAAACACCTCTTGGTATAACCGCTCATAAATTACGTTATGTTAAATAGGCTTGGTTTTAATAAAGCGAGCGTGATTATACAAACCAGCTCGCTTTTAGGAGAGTAATTTAGGGGCTAATTAAGCTCTGAATCGACCCAAAACTTAGTTCCTTTTAAAACGGCTTGCAATGCAAGTCCATTTTCGGTTAAAGAATATACAGTAACTTGATCTGCAATAGCTTCGGCAACTACAGCGCCACCTTTATCACCATATTTAGCAGCAGCATCTGCATTGCCACCAAATGTCCAACCGTTTTCAATAAATCTATTTAGTGCTGCTTGGTTATGAAAAACCATTACAACATTAAAATCTTTTACGCCTAAACCAAGCCCTAAACCGGCTTCGCCCATATTCATGTATGTCGATTTACCCGTAAGGTTATTTCTAATAACACCATAGCCACCACCAAAACTAGCAAGCACTACATTTACATTCGCGTTATCGAATACAGCATAACCAGCCGAGTTAGCAATTTGTTTTTTAACATCAGGTTTTTCAGCGTATAATTTATCTAATGTGTTTGCTTTCATACTTTGTACAAGTGAACGTTTTTCGCTTGGTGAAGCACTGCCAGTTGTAGCGCAGCCCGACAATGTAACACTTAAAGCTAATACGCTTAAAATAATAAATTTTTTCATAATTTTTTCCTTAATAAAACATAGCAACTAATAGGCATAAATTTAAAATAATAAAGCTATACTATGTCCAATACTAGACAGTATCGGACTTTACAAGTAAACTGTAAGTCTATTATTTAATTGAATATTTATATATTATGCTTGTCGCTTTAGTTGATACGTTAAAACAATTAAGATATCAAATTGCTCATCTTGATGATGATACTCTAAATTCAGAATACCCAGAACTTGCGTCCTTTATACAGGAAATCGGCTTGACTGTAACTGAATCAAAAGCCGATCTGGTATTCTTGTATCAGTTTTTATATGTTTATGGTCGAAAATCTGAAGCAACGTATAGTCGTTTTCGAAACGAGCTCGAACGCTTTCATTTATGGTCTTGGTTAGTGGCAGAAAAATCAGTTTTTAATTTAAAACGCGAAGATATCGAAGCTTACGTAGATTTTATGGTTGAACCAGATAAAGCATGGACAGCAACTTCAGTGCAATGGCGCTATAAAGATGAGCAAGGAATTCGTCGACTTAATAAAAGTTGGCGCCCTTTTATGCTTAAAGAATCCATTGCTAGCCAACAAACATTATCGTCTATGTTCACAGCATTAAATGTTTTTTATAAGTTTGCCTTACTAGAAGAAAAAACGTTTGCTAACTTTGTCCCTGTTGTTAAAAAAAATAGTCCTTACTTAGTCGTACAATCACAAATTCAAATTCCAGACACATTAAGCGATATACAATGGGAATATGTTTTTGGTGTTACGCGTGATATGTGCGAACAAAAACCAGAGTTAGAGCGAAATTTATTTACGCTCGCATGTTTAAAAGGATTATATTTACGAATATCAGAATTATCTGAACGACCACAATGGTCTCCGGTTATGTCTCATTTTTGGCAAGATAATGATGGATTTTGGTTTTTACGTATTATGGGTAAAGGAAATAAATTACGTGATGTGACGTTAAGCGATGATTTTGTTGAATATTTAAAACGTTATAGATTATACCGTGGTTTACCCGCCCTTCCTCGCGTTGATGAATCAGATCCATTGGTTCATAAAATTCGAGGCCAAGGTGGTATGACCGTAAGACAAATTAGGCGTTTGGTTCAACAAAGTTTTGATTTTGCACAGCAATCATTACTCGATGACGGTTTTAAAGATGATGCTGAACAACTTGGTGCGGCAACTGCGCACTGGCTTCGTCATACGGGTGCTACACATGACGCACAAACCAGACCGCTTAAACATTTATCAGAAGATTTAGGTCATTCTAAAATTGCGACTACTGATCAAATTTATATTCAAACAAATATTAAAGAGCGAGCAAAGTCAGGGCTAAAAAGGAAAATTTAATGGAGTACTTAGTAATAGCATTTATTGGCGGACTATTTTTAATTTATTCTCTAACACTTCGCCAGCTAGAAAAAACAGAAGTAACAGGTCCAATGTTTTTTGTTGTTGGCGGAATATGTTTAGCAATGTTACTACCCAATGAAGAGCAAAAAATAAAAGAAGGTGTAGATCTTCTATTGCCGTTTATAGAACTAACGCTAAGTATATTTTTATTTTCTGATGCTGCTAAATCAAAATTAAGTGTATTAAGACATAGTTTTCAGTATCCAAGTTTATTATTGTTTGTAGCCCTGCCCTTAACTTTGTTACTTGGTATTGCTGTTGCGTTATTTTTATTTGCTGAACTTTCACTTATTCAAGCGGCGTTACTTGCTATTATATTAACACCTACCGATGCAGCATTGAGTAAAGGATTATTAGCTAGTACGCAAGTGCCCGAAAAAATACGCGAAGGAATAAATACTGAAAGTGGATTAAACGACGGTTTATGCGTACCCGTATTTTTGATATTTATATTACTCGCAAAAAATCCTGAATCAGCTATTACTGCAACGCAAACATTAAGTGTATTTGGTCGAGAGCTTGGACTTGCTTTATTAGTAGCAATTACAAGTATTGTTATTTTTATACCGTGTTTAAATTTTGCAATGAAACGACATTACTTTGCACAAAATACAAGCCCATTTTTATTACTTGGTTTTGCTATGGCTGTGTTTTCTGTTACGCAATATTTTCATGGTAGTGGGTTTATTGCGGTATTTGTTGCAGGTTTATTATTTGATAAATTTTCGACTGAAGAAGTAAGAACAGAATTAATTGAAGACTCAGAGCATATTGCAGATTTTACATCTCTTATGATTTGGTGCTTGTTCGGGTTTGTTTGCGCTTACTTAGTCATTCCTAAATTAAATACTGAGATTATAATTTACGCTTTATTAAGTACAACATTAATTAGAATAATTCCAGTTATGTTGTCACTGCAGTTTACGGCACTGAGTGTTAAAGAGCGTTTTACATTTGCGTGGTTTGGACCAAGAGGATTAGCATCAATTGTTTTTACTTTGATGGTAATAGACACACAAATAGAAAATAAATATCAAATTGCGACGATAGCTATGACAACTATTTTATTTAGTGTATTTATACATGGTATTAGCACTAAGCCTATTGCAGATAGCTTTGCTAAAAAATAATTTTTAAAACAGTTATTTAAATTAGATAATTAAAAATAATTAATTTAAAAAAGGCGTAACGATTAACTTCATCAATGATGAAAATAACCGTTACGCCTTTTGTATTTTATAAATAATTTATTAAATTGTGATTTAGGTAAAGTAATTTAAGCACTTTTATTTAAGTTCACATATTTATTTAAGTGCACTTATCTAAGTACTCTTATTTTATAAAGTTATTTAAGAACCAGTGCTAGTAATTCAATTGGGTGTTTTGGTTTAAATTGTTCAAAACGTTTCACTTGGCTACGACAAGAAAATCCAGTCGATAAAAGTTGCTCTGGTTTATTTTTATCAACAATTGGTTTCCAACTCATTTCGTAAAGTGCACGTGAGTTATCTTGATTTTGTGCTTCGTGTCCATAAGTCCCCGCCATTCCACAGCAACCTGTATTTGTTGTTTTTAATGATAAACCAATATCATTAAAAATTGTTTGCCATACATTTGCCGCTTTTGGTAATGCAGTTGTTTCAGTACAGTGACTCAGTAATGTAAATTCGGTATCAGTATTTTTATTTGCACTTAACTTTTTAAACGATTGTGTTTCTAACCATTCATGCGCAAGTTGCACGTTAAATTCACCACGGTTACTTTCTAAAATTGTATTATATTCATCGCGATAACACATAACGAGTGAAGCATCTAAACCGACTAACGGCGCATTTATATCATTTAATTTATTTAAAAACTCAGCAGCATTTTTAGCTGTAACTTTAAATTCATGCAAAAAACCTTTTACGTGTTGCGGTTTACCATTTGGTTTAAAAGGTAACAGCATTGGTCTTTTACCAAGTTGTGTTATTAAAGTAATAAAGCTTTCTACTAATTCGGCTTCGTAAAAACTCGTAAATGGGTCTTGTACTATTAATACATAGTCACTTTGTTGTTCTGCGTTTAATTTATTTAGTAAATCAAAATCGAATTTTTGTGCTTTAGTAATACGTTTTGAAAGTGCAGGAATACTTAACTGTGGTGTATCAACATAACCAACTGTTTTTTTAATAACATTGCTTACTAATGATGTTTTAACAATTGGATTTATAACTTTAGCGAACTTTGCCATTAATGGCGCGCTGTTTTCTATATTGCCAACAAGGTAATCTTTTAGCGGGCGTGCATAGTAACTATGATAATAATTTAAAAAGCGCGAACGAAAAGTGGGTACATCAACTTTAATTGGGCATGCAGTTGTACATGCTTTACACGCTAAACATTCATCCATTGACGCTTTTACTTCGTGAGAAAAATCGTAAATACCTTTTCGTTTTTCGCGGCTATGAACAAAACGTTCCCACCAGGTAATTACTTCACCTTTGTTTAGTTGCTTTTCTACTTCGAGTAAATCTATATCTTTTGACTCTTGTAGTCGCAGCCATTCACGCATTAAACTTGCGCGACCTTTTGGTGAGTTTCGTCGGTCGCCGGTCACTTTATACGATGGGCACATTGGCGAGTTTTCATCGTAATTAAAGCATATGCCATTACCATTACAGGTCATTGCGTTGTTAAAACTGGTTTTAACTTCTATTGATATTTGCTTGTCGAAGTGCGCTCTCTTTTGTCCATCCACACTAACTAGTGAGTCTTCACTATCAATAGGAGTGCATATTTTACCGGGGTTAATACGATTATTAGGATCGAAAGCTGTTTTTATTTTTCGAAGTTGCGTATATAAATGCTCACCAAAAAACTCAGGGCTATATTCACTACGGTAACCTTTACCGTGTTCGCCCCACATTAAACCACCGTACTTAGCGGTTAGTTTTACGACCTGATCTGAAATAGTTCGCAGTAGTTTTTCTTGTTCTGGGTCGCACATATCAAGTGCCGGTCGCACATGTAAAACGCCCGCATCAACATGACCAAACATACCATACTGTAAATTATGGCTGTCGAGTAATGCTCTAAATTCGACAATATAATCTGCTAAGTTTTCAGGCGGTACAGCGGTGTCTTCTGCAAAGGCGAGTGGTTTTTGACTGCCTTTTACATTACCTAATAAACCCACTGACTTTTTACGCATTGCGTAAATTTTTAGTATATCGCTTTTATCACTGGTTAACTGATAACCAATAACGCCATTAGTTTGATTTGCTACGCATTCGTCTAGAAGCTTACAAAGCGTGTCTACTTTGTCTTTTATTTCATCGTTTGATACTGCATTAAACTCGACCATGTTAAGGCCTTGCATATCTTTATTTGGCACGTCGGTTATTAAGTCCGATACTAAATTCCAAATGATATCTTCACGCGCTAAGTTTAAAACTTTGCTATCAACGGTTTCTACCGATGTTGCGCGTGCATCGACTAAAAATGGTGAATGACGAAGTGCGGAATCAAAACTATCATACTTAATATTAATAAGTGTTTTAAATTCGGCAATAGGCGTTAGGTTTAATTTAGCTTCAGTTACTATACCTAATGACCCTTCTGAGCCAGTTATTAAGCGGCTCATATCAAAAGTAAGTAAGTCATCACTTAGCACGTGCTCTAGGTCGTAGCCGGTTAAAAAACGATTTAACCGAGGAAACTTAGCTAAAATAGCATCACGTTCATTAACTGAAATATCTAAAACTGTTTTATATAAACTACCAATTAATGAGTCTTGATTAGCTATAATTTGCGCTTTGTCGATGTCTATTGGGGAGGTACACATAGGTGTGCCATCAACTAAATAAGTTGTTAGCCCTAAAACATGATTGCTTGTTTTACCATAAACTAACGAGCCTTGCCCCGATGCGTCAGTACTTATCATGCCACCAATAGTTGCCCTGTTACTGGTAGATAAATCGGGTGAGAAGAAAAACCCATAAGGCTTTAAAAAATCATTAAGCTGATCTTTTATTACGCCGGTTTGAACACGTACCCAGCCTTCTTCTACATTTATTTCGAGGATTTCGCGCATATAGCGAGACAAATCTACAACAATACCAGGCGTTAACGATTGACCGTTAGTGCCTGTTCCACCGCCACGAGGACCAAAAGTTAATGATAAAAACGGGTCGCGAGATGCAGTTTGCAGTGCGAGCTGAATATCTTTTTCATTTTTTGGAAAAATAACACCTTGCGGTATTTGTTGGTACACACTGTTATCGGTTGAAGCAGTAATACGCGTCGCATAACTTGCGTCGGTATCTCCGGTAAAACCTTGGTTTGCAATGGTATTTAGGTAGTTAGCGACAAGTTCTGTCGCGGCATCTTGCTGTGTAATTGTTGCTATCATGACGGCGATATTTTAGGGCATTTGCCTAATTATATCATGGTGATGGCGAATAGAAATTGAAGATTTTACAGTTTGTAACACTCTTTTAGTCGATTTTAATGCAGCTTAAATTATACTCATACTAACGAGTAATGAGGTGTGTTATATGAAAAAATTACTATTACAGATCAGTGGCGTGTTATTTATTTTGCTAGGATTATTTTTTGCGATTGTACCTGGCCCTTCACTTATATTTTTTATGGCGGGTTTATTGTGTTTTTCGTTTTACTACCCTAAAGCGCGACTTTATTTATCACTTTGTCAAAAGGCGTTAACTAAATCATGTGCTTATTTAGATAAAAAATTAGCTCGTTAATTTACTTTTAATTGAGCATAAAAAAATGCCAGCAATAAATTGCTGGCATTTTTTATAGCTTACCTATTTATTACTTTGCTAATTTTTTAGCTAGGTATAACCATGTTTCTATTACAGTATCTGGGTTTAATGAAACAGAGTCAATGCCCTGCTCTACTAACCATGCTGCAAAGTCTTCGTGATCTGAAGGACCTTGACCACAAATGCCTACGTACTTTCCTTTTGCTTTAGCTGTTTTAATTGCCATAGAAAGTAGCTTTTTAATTGCAGGGTCACGCTCATCAAATAAATGTGCGATTAAACCAGAATCACGATCAAGACCAAGCGTTAACTGTGTTAAATCGTTAGAGCCGATAGAAAAACCATCAAACATTTCTAAAAATTCATCAGCAAGTAATGCATTTGAAGGTAGCTCACACATCATGATTACTTTAAGACCATTATCGCCGCGTTTAAGGCCATGCTCTTCTAGTAATTCAATTACGCGCTTACCTTCTTCAAGGGTACGTACGAATGGGATCATGATTTCGATATTAGCCATATCCATGTCGTTTCTTACGCGTTTTATAGCTTCACATTCTAGTGCAAAACAATCGCGGAAGTCTTCAGAGATATAACGGGCTGCACCACGAAAACCAATCATTGGGTTTTCTTCTTCTGGCTCGTATTGCTGACCGCCAACTAGGTTTGCGTATTCGTTTGATTTAAAATCAGACATACGAACAATTACACGCTCTGGTGCAAATGCACACCCTAGAGTAGAAATACCTTCAACCAGTTTTGTTATGTAAAACTCTACTGGTGATTCGTAACCGGCAATCATGTCAGTAATTTCTGCTTTTAATGCATCTGTTTGAGCATCAAAATTTAATAACGCTTTAGGATGAACGCCAATCATACGGTTGATTATAAATTCAACTCGCGCAAGGCCAACACCTGCATGCGGTAAGCGTGCAAAGTCAAAAGCACGATCGGGGTTACCCACGTTCATCATAACTTTCATTGGTAGTTCTGGCATTTTATCAACGCGTGACGTTAGTATTTCAAAATCTAAAATACCTTCGTAAATAAAGCCGGTATCGCCTTCGGCGCACGATACAGTTACTTCTTGTCCCGCTTTAATTAAATCAGTTGCGTTACCACAACCTACAACTGCCGGAATACCAAGTTCACGTGCAATGATTGCCGCGTGACACGTACGTCCACCACGATTTGTAACAATCGCTGCAGCACGTTTCATGATTGGTTCCCAATCAGGGTCGGTCATATCGGTTACTAAAATGTCGCCTACTTGTACCTGATCCATTTCTTTGATTGAATCAAGAACACGAACAACACCGCTACCAATTTTATGACCAATTGCACGGCCTTCAACAACAACGTTGCTTGTACCGTTTAATTGAAAGCGTTCCATTACGTTAGAGTCTTCGTTTGAGCGAACAGTTTCTGGACGTGCTTGAACTATATATAGTTTGCCGTCGTTACCGTCTTTTGCCCATTCGATGTCCATAGGACGACCGTAATGTTTTTCGATGATTACAGCTTGCTTGGCAAGTTCTTGCACTTCTTCATCTGTAATCGAAAACTTATTTGAAAGCTCAGGGGCAACATCAACGATGTCAACTTGCTTACCGTGCGCTTTATCTTCTGAGTAAATCATTTGAATGGCTTTAGAGCCAATGTTACGACGTACTACTGAAGGTTTATTTTTAAGGAGTGTTGGTTTATGAACATAAAACTCATCAGGGTTAACTGCGCCCTGTACAACCATTTCACCTAAGCCGTAGCTTGATGTAATAAATACAACGTCTTCAAAACCAGACTCTGTATCAATGCTAAACATTACGCCAGATGCTGATTTATCTGAACGTACCATGCGCTGAATACCAGCCGATAACGCCACACCACGGTGATCGTAACCTTGGTGAACACGATAAGAAATTGCACGGTCATTAAATAATGAAGCAAATACGTGTTTAATAGCGACCATTACTGAGTCAATACCAACTACGTTAAGGAAAGTTTCTTGCTGACCTGCAAATGATGCATCAGGCATGTCTTCAGCGGTAGCTGATGAACGCACTGCAAATGAAACATCTGCTGTTGTATCGCCGTGGAGTTGGCTATATGCGTCGCGAATGGCTTGGTCTAAGTTTGGTTGGAATGGTGTGTCGATTATCCATTGGCGGATATCGGCACCGACTTTAGCGAGTGTATTTACATCATCAACATCGAGTGTATCTAAAATGTTGTGAATTTTTGCTGTGAGTCCTGATTGATCTAAAAACTCATTAAAAGCATCTGCGGTAGTTGCGAAACCACCCGGTACTTGCACACCAGCGTTTGCTAGGTTTGAAATCATTTCGCCAAGTGAAGCGTTTTTGCCGCCAACTCGAGGAACATCTTGCATACCAAGCTCTTGATACCAGAGAACGTATTCTTGCACGGATCTTTCTCCAAAAAAAACAAATTGTAGGTCTAACTGTGAGAGTTAAGAAAGAAAACCTTTTATAAAGGTCACCATCATTCTACACTGGCAACAGTCCTCACGTAAACCGTGAGAAACCCATTTTAGGGATTTAAATAAAATAAAAAGGTTAATTATGAGAACTGCTTTTTATATATCAGATGGAACGGCTATTACTTCAGAGGTATTTGGTCATGCAACATTGTCGTTGTTCCCTATTGATTTTAATCATAAAACGATTCCTTTTGTAGAAACCGAAGAAAAAGCACAAGAAGTTAAAGCATTAATTAATGCTACTGCTGCGAGAACAGGAGAAAAGCCTTTTGTATTTTTTACTTTTGTTAATCACAATTTGAGTGAAATTATTAATTCGGCTGATGCGGTTACATATGATTTTTTAACAACATACAGCGAAAAAATTCAAAAAGAGTTAGATGTAGCACCTGTTCCAAAAATGCACCGTACGCATTCTATTCACGAAAAAAGCTATGACTTTAGAATTGATGCAGTTAACTATGCACTTATGAACGATGATGGCGGAAATATTAAAAACTTTTCCGAAGCTGATATTATTTTAATAGGTGTTAGCCGAAGTGGTAAAACACCAACAAGCTTATATTTAGCACTGCAGTACGGGATTAAAGCTGCTAACTACCCTATTACTGAAGACGATTTGGATAATGAAGGATTGCCAAAATGTTTAGTGCCTTATAAGCATAAATTATTTGGTTTAACAATTGACCCTGAAAGGTTAGCTGCCATTAGACACAGGCGTATGGCTAACTCTAAATATGCTTCTATAAAGCAATGTCGTATTGAGGTGCGTGAAGTTGAAATGCTTTATAAACGCCATAAAATTGCATGTTTTAACTCTACTCACCATTCGGTTGAAGAAATATCTGCAAAAATAATGATTGAGGCCGATTTAGAGCGCCGTAAGTATTGATAAAAGCTTTATTGGAACATGATTATTGAATTAAATAACTCATTAAGCGTGTTAAAAATTATTTATATACAACTCGATGTATGCAGAAGATAGAGCAATGCAGGGAGTAATTGCCGAAAACAGTCTTGTTAAAGTGATATTTTATTGTTGTTTTAATAACTCATTAATTTAATGCAATTTGTATAAATTGATCATTTAATCTAAAACAAAAAAGCCGTAATTAAACGGCTTTTTTAATGTTTTAAATACTATTTACGTGCGTTTTTTAGTAAATCAGCAACTAAAAATCCTAGTTCTAATACTTGGTCTGCATTAAGACGTGGGTCACACTGCGTTTTGTAACGCTGTGCTAAGTCATCGTCAGATAATCCATAAGCACCACCAGTACATTCAGTTACGTGTTGACCTGTCATTTCAAGGTGAACACCACCGGCGTAAGAGCCTTCTGCTTTGTGTACTGCGAAAAACTGACTGATTTCGCGCATAATGTTATCGAAGTTACGCGTTTTGTAACCTGATGTCGCTTTTTCAGTATTGCCGTGCATTGGATCCGAGCTCCAAATTACCTTACGACCTTCTTGTTGAACTTTACGAACGAGTGCTGGAAGCTTTTCTGGCAGTACATCTGCACCCATACGTGTAATTAACGTTAAACGACCAGGAATGTTATCTGGGTTTAGTGCGTCAATTAAACGAATTAAATCGTCAGGTTCCATACCTGGACCCACTTTTACACCAATGGGGTTTTTAATACCTTTGAAAAACTCAATATGTGCATGGTCTAGCTGGCGTGTACGCTCACCAATCCATACAAAATGGGCAGAACAATCGTACCAATCACCAGATAAGTGATCACGACGAGTTAGTGCTTCTTCGTAGCCAAGTAATAAGGCTTCGTGAGAGGTATATAAATCGGTTTCTTTTAAGCTTGGTGCAATTGTAGAATTTATTCCACACACTTCCATAAATTCTAAGGCGTCTTGAATTTTATCAGCAAGTTGTTGGTATTTTTCTTTAAGTGGATTGGCTGCAACAAAGCCCATGTTCCAACGATTAACTTGGTGAAGATCGGCAAGACCACCTTGTGCAAATGCACGTAGTAAATTTAGCGTAGCTGCACTTTGATGATATGCGGTCATTAAACGTTGTGGATCTGGTATACGCGCTTCTTCAGTAAACTCAATGTTATTGATGATGTCGCCACGGTATGATGGTAAAGAAACACCATTAATTGTTTCTAAGTCTGCCGAGCGAGGTTTAGCATACTGACCTGCCATACGTGCAATTTTAACTACTGGGCATTTGCCACCGTAGGTTAGTACAACTGCCATTTGCAAAATTGTTTTAAATGTATCGCGAATATTAGCGGCATTAAAATCACTAAATGATTCGGCACAGTCACCACCTTGAAGTAAGAATGCGCGACCCTCACATACATCTTCAAGTTGTTTAAATAAGCTTCTTGTTTCTTCAGCAAAAACTAAAGGCGGAGCTGTCTTTAATTGGCTTTCTACTGATTTTAGTATGTCTTGATCTGGGTATTGTGGTTGCTGCAGTATTGGCAGCTCTCTCCAGCTATTTGGGTTCCACGGTTTCATGTTCTTTCCTCATTCCTACTTTACCTGATATAAAGAAATTAACGTATGGAGCCCCCTTTGTTCAAGGACTAAATTCACTATTTACTAATTATTTAGTTATGAGATAAGTATAAGTGTAAAACTATGAAAGTAAGATGTTCGTTTTACATACGATTAACTGCAACTTATAAAATTACAAAACATTTAAATACAGTGAGTTAGGGGTACTTACTTATAGTTTTGAAGCGTTAAAGACTATCTATCTACAAGGCTAGATTATACATGCTTTACTTAAGAACACATCATACATTAATTAAGACCAATGTAACCTTAACTTTACAGTGGTTTGTAAGTAAAAGTAAGCAAGGGCTATGTGCTATTAAAAATTTGTGCTATGGCGCATATAAATAGAAATATTGTGGACTACTGTCAGCGCCGATAAATTGTTTATAAACAGGGTTACCTCCTATTTCAGTTTCAATATGCAAAATTGAATTTGGTAAATACTGTTAAAAATGATGGCATTATTTTAACAGTATTAACAGTATTAACAGTATTAACAGTAGAACTTTTTGGAGTAAGTTAACTTAATTAGCTGCGGCGTTTGTACAAGAGGTATTTACACTTTATCTGGCGGTTCCTCAAAGTGCTGATCTCGCTCTATAAATAGTACTGTATACATCACTCACAGTTTACCAGTTCCCTGCAGTAAAAGAGGCTATGGGCATCAGTTGAATGCATTGGCTTGCTTTACATTAGCCAATTAAAGTTAGTATGACTGATGTAAAATAAGCTTTAGTTGTTAGTTACTTTAATCAATTTACTTTGTGTATATTTAATCACATAACTCTAAAAATATTCATACTTTGATTGGGTAGGCATAAATATACGACATGATAACGAAGTTGCTTCCTCTCTACTTAAAACGTAACACCTATATATTATATTAGTATTCCCTACTCTATTTTAATCGTAAATACTCTGCGATATGGTTATTCGTATATTCAATGGTGGTTTAGTAAAGGTAAAAAATCTCCTTTAGCTACTAATTAATTATCGGACTTTTCTAGATCAGTATATTGATATTTCAGATTTTAGTTCATTTTACGCATACAAAGAACACATCATACTTAAATTGGTTATAATACTAACTTAGCCCTGAGTAAATATTCATATTATAGTAGCCAAAGCAAAGCGCGTGGATTATAATTGAATCTGTAAGATGTGTTCTTTAGGATTGTAATGGTAACCAAAGTACAAATTAGAAGTCAGTTTGATTTAATGAACGAATTAACCATAAGGTTAATTGAAGAACTAAAAGAATGTGAATTCTCCAAAGCCGAATATTATCAGTTACCTGATGTAAGTAGCTTGGATGAAAAAAAAGTTCCCGAAACTATATCAGTTTCAAAAATATCTGGTGAGCTAGCTCAAAAATCTATACTTAATTCTTTCTCAGATATCTATACTAAATCAGGACTAAGTAGCCGTGTTTTAAAAAGACACCCTGGTATATTAGTTATTAAAAATGCAGATAAACAAGCTCTAAATAACCGCATAGCCCAAGTAAATAAAGCTAAATCAGCATTTAAAGAGTGTATTTTAGCCATAGATAACAACGATGCCAGATTTGAAGCTGTTCATAATGCAATACCAAATTTAATAACCATTGCCGCATATCGGAAAATCCATAGCGAGAGTGAATCCCCATTTTCAGTTAGATTCACATGGATGCATAAACATGCAACTAAAACACTGACAAAAAAAATGGCATTGGAAATGTTAGAAAAATCGGCAGGTTATCGAAATCCTAGAATGATAGATCAACAAAAGTGGCAAACACTTGTAGCACAAGAACAATTACGGGTATCGAGTTTAGCCGAAAAAGAAAAATTAAGAATTAGGCGCCCTACTCGCGTAAGTCCGCAAGTAAACGTCAGATACACAGCTCAAAATAGGTATCATGTTAGTGCAGCTTTACCATTTATTTTGATTAACCCAGAACCCGATGTAAAACTAGGTATATTGCCTAACTACGAAAAACCGTTAAGTCATCCACGAAAACGAGATTATGATTTTTTAGTTGATAGGCTTTACTTAGAACAAGTTGATAAGTAATTATGTTAAAAAGACCACAATATGTGGTCTTTTTGGTTTAGTGCTTAATTAATTTAAAATAGAGTGTGTATTACTTCTTTACAATCTCATCTAATTTATCTTCATCAATTAATACTGCATTTTCTACAATGCGTTTACCACCTTGAATTTCAATACGCTTGTTATGCTTATTCAATGTGAGTATTTCATCGCAAAACTGATCAGATGGATGCATCTCATAGGTGTAATCAATAATATTACCGGTTTTATCATCTTTTACGTTTGTTATGCTGTATTCTGAGATAGCACCTTTCTCAATTAGATCTTTCATTGTCGTTGTCATATCACGACGTAAAGCTTTTAGCTTATTTTCTGTAATATTGTCGGTTGAATATATCGAACCATATTTTTCCATTATAGAAAGTAATCTAAAGTGATATGTTTTACCTGGTGCCGCATAACGCCAAAGATGATACAAACGTAGCATCATCCAACGCGACAATCCGCGTTTTAATTCTTGCGCACTATTAAAGTAATATCCTTTGTATTCAAGGTTGTCGATCATATTATGCACAAAAGCATTTAAACATGCTACGCACTTAACATTGCCACCTTGACCTTTTTTACCACTAAAATGTAATGATGATAGAAAATTCATATTTGACTCATAAAACGAGTCATCAATATCAGAATTTTTAGTGTCCGTTGCAGAATACTTGAAAGAAAGCTTAGAACCTTGAAGAGCTTCAAGCGATTCTTTAATTGCTGGGTAAGGCATTGACTGCCCTACTGCTTTTAGTTCTTGAGCTAATTCGTTCATCGAAAAAACCACGGCATATTGAATACCGGACTTAAAATTAATTTTTACTATTTTGCCTTTAGAGGCTAAACGAATAAGCGCGCGCTCTACTTTTTCTTCTCTATCTGATGGCCAAACTAAGTATTCAACGTCTTCACCATCTTTTCGGGTACTTACTACTGCAGGTGTTATTTTTATTTCACCATCATATAAAATACCATCTACTTTTTCTGATATTCTTCGCGTTATGATTGTTTTTTTAGGAGCTTCTTCCAAAGGCAATTTTTTATGACCTGAACGAACAAAGCGTCCCCATAAATCATAATGGTTAAACGTGTTTGAATAAGCACGTAGACCATGAGCTGCATTTTCGATTGAAATTCGCACATCTTTATTGTCTGTAAATAGCGCTAAACTTTCATTATCGATTGCACTTTCCACCCCGTGGATTTGGCCCCTAAGTGTATCGGGCAAGTTATCTACCGAGATGTTGACCTTTCGGCTCATTGTTCTTATTTCCATTTTTATTGCGACAGCTAATAACAACACATTAAACAACAAAAGTTAAATGTTTAAGTTAGTATAAAATTGATCTGACTTTAAATAAAATGCTTAGATCAATATTTTACTAAGTGTTGTCTGTTTATCGTTATTTCAGATCAATATTTTACTAACAAGCAGTGTATAAATCTAATTTTTACTAACTCATCAATTATTTTGTCCATTGTAATCGTTATTTTATAAAATAAAACACGACAATTATTAAATAAAAGCATATGCCCTGTGGATAAACACATATTGAGTTGGAATAGATCTGATCTGTACTTACTACAGATCAGATCTATACTAATTAAACGCGCTATCTTAGACAAACAACAGTGCATAACTTTATAATTTACTTAGTAAAAAACTGATCTACACGTGTAATTTTGTTTATAACTAACTGCGTAAGTTGTGCATAACTCTACATTTAAAATAGAGGTTAGTAAAAAGGTGATCTGAGTGTTAATAAAGATCTGATCTTAACCAAGTATAAAGGTGATCTGCTTTTTTATATATTATTCATACTTATCATAATGTTATGAGCTAATTATACACCCTTAACCTTTATTACCTTATATATTTAACCAACTTTAAACTTCTTTATTTATACTAAGCAATCTTAAAGGTGTAAAAATATTATTAGATGTCTTCTTTTTAAAAAGCATGTCGTCTTAAATAGTTGTTTACAGCTAATTGAATGGACATTATACTAACTGCCTAACTTTGAGGAAGGAAAGTATGTCTATCAACAATAATGCGCTAAATACCTATCGGCTTTTAAAAGCTACTGCCGAGGTCGCTGAAAAATCATTAGAAGGACGTATTCAACACTATCGCGCTCATCTTAAATCAGAAGAGAAAGAATTACGAACTTACACCCAAAAAGCAGCAGCTGATTTATTAGGTTGTAATAATCGTACATTAAAAAGACGCCATGATAATGGTGATTTTGATGGTTTAAACATAAAACGTGGTGCAAATGGTCATTATGCTTACACATTGGTAAATATTTTTGCCATGGCTGATATCATGGATATCAAAGCAGATCACCGCTCTGATGACGATAAACTACAAGTTATTGTTATCAACTCCCTCAAAGGTGGTTGTGGCAAAACGACCAGTATGGTTAACATTGCTGCAGCCCTTGCTACAACAAATATTAAACGTTACCGCATTGGTATTATTGACTTAGATCCTCAAGGTTCTTCTTCAAGCTTTTTCCCTTCAAGTGAACACGATCCAATTACGGTCGGTGACTTAATGCGTGACTGTATAGATTTAGATGAAGGTGAAACCTGGTCTGAATTTGTATCTAATTCTTTTTTACCAACTCATATTCCTAATATTCGTGTTTTACCATCAGGCATGGATGATTTTTACTTTGAGCACGAAACAGCTACTTTACTCAAAGACACTTCAAATTATGAGCAAACTCGCCATTATCATAAGTTACTTGAAAAAGTTATAGAACCAGTAAAAGATCAATTTGATATTTTACTGATAGACACAGCTCCAACTCTTAACTTTATGTTTTACAATGCTTTAATGGCTTCAACAGCCATGTTAATTCCTGTTCATCCAGAAGCTGTTGATTTTGATGCAAACAATAAATACTTAAAACGTTTAGGTGAAATTTATCATACCGTTGCGGCTCTTGGTCATGAAGGCTGGGACTTTATGCAATTTTTAGTTACCAATTATGTAAAAGGTAATCATTCACAACGCGATATTGTTAAAGATGTTCGTAGTGCCTTTGGTCGTCAAGTAATGAGCTATCCAATCAATCACAGCTCAGCAATTACGGCTAGTTCTTCATCTTTTAATACCATATTTGATCAAAAAGCATCTGATAGCTTAGCAAGTCGAGAATCGCTTATGCGAGCACAAGAAAACATAAAAGATGTGGTCGATGAACTCGAAATGCTAATTAGATCAAACTGGAAATCTACACAATCAAAAATAAACACGCCTAAGTAAGGATGTTAAATAAAAATGGCTAAAAAACGTAAAAACGACACCCGCTTAGATCCTTTTGCTACAGCCGTAGGCAGTAGCAGCCTAGATGCCCTCTTAGAACAAGCCAATGCTGGCGATGTAATAAGAATGCCAGCACCAAGCGATCAATCTCGCGAAATAACACTTGTGTGTAAAGTTATATCGCATAAAGACATAGAATCAACTACCGGTGTTTATGGTAAAAACCGTCGTGTACAGGCACTTTTAAATGAGAAGTCTGTATCTGATATATTGCCCGCAATCGCCCATGATGGTCGTAATCAGCATCCCGCTCTACTTTGGGACCAAGGTGATACAAGCCTAGTTTTAGCTGGTTCTCGTCGTCGTATGGCATGTATTTTAGGTAACGCTGATTATTTGGTACTTAGCTCTAGTGATTTTACAGATCAAGACGCTAAAATTTTAGCAGTCTCGTCAGATCAATACATTGCTCCAAGCTTATGGGAGCTAGGACAAGCTTATCAGCAAACTAAAAATGATCTGATTGAACAAGGAAAAAAAGGTTCATACAGAGAAATTGCTTCAATAGAAGGGGTTTCACATACCGCAGTTGCCGACGCGATAAAAGCGTATGAGCAAATTCCTGCCAATGTAATAGCACTTTACCCAACCGCTAATCACGTAGGCAGAGAAGTCGCTAAAAAGCTTGTGAGTGCAAAGGAGCGCGATCCTAAGAGCTTTAATCAACTCGTAGCTGACCTAGCCAGTAATGTTGAGATAAATGCTATTGAAGCTGACGACAAGCGCGCAATGGCTATTACTAAATGTTTAACGGCTGAACCTCAAACAGCCTCAAAACGAGAAGCTGTACTAGAAAATAACTTTGTTTCAGTTCAACGTAACCTTAAAAGCGGTGATGTTTCGGTTAAAATAGACAATAAAGTTATGACAGACAAGCGCTTAGAGCAACTTACTAAGTTATTAAGTGCATTTAATTAGTTAGTATAATAATGATCTATTTAACTCCCTGTGTTAGTTAAATACTGATCTTATTAAGTTTTAAGTTAGTAAAAACTTGATCTTTAACGCCGTATATTTCGCTAAATTGGCCAAATTAATACCAAAGGATCATGTTTTTACTAACTGACCTCTCTTTTTTAATCATATATCTTCATTTTTAATATTTGTTAGTAAAAATCTGATCTGTAAAGTTTTTAGTAATGCTAATAACCCTTCTGTTAATTTACCTTTATTATTTTAGTCGAACTTAACTTAGTAAAATTTTGGTTTACATTGCCATAAACCGCTTTTTTACTAACCTATCAGCTCCAACCAGTTTATATAGTGTTAATATTGCTTTAGCTCAGAGCACATAAGGCATATACTGGCAGAATTATTTTTAAAAACTAATCCTTAGAGTGACATGTCTGCTAACTTATCAAAAAATGATTTACTCGCTATTTTTGAAGAAATTAAAAATGAGCAGGCTACCCAGTTTCCTCTTTCTGAACGTTTTATTAAAAAGCTATTTAGGCCCAATGTTCTTGCTAAAGCCAAAGAGTATTATAAAAACGGTAAAATCACTTGGTTAGAACATACTCCCAATTTTTCGGTGGTCGACTCAACGGTTTTAGGTGATAACGGCACCCCGTTTAACCAACGTATTGAGATCATAAAATTACCAACTGGTTATTCGGTTGATACACACTGTACGTGTAATATAAAAACTAAATGTCGCCACTTAGCTGCTATTTTATTAAAATTAAAAATAGAACACTCAGGTGAATACGGTGAAGACTACTTTATTAATGACTGGTTTAGTGAATTAAGCGCTCTTAAAAACGCAGAAGAAAACGTACCATCTCAAGTATTATTGTTTGTATTAGATATTGAAAATAATAAAGTATTTTTATCTCCTAAATTAGCCAACCACGACAAAAATCAAAATTACACGTTAGGTCGTAACCTTACAGATCAGCAACTCAACAGCTTTATAACGCCGAGTGATTTACTCGAAAGCGACTTTAGGCTGTACAGTTGGATCCGCTCTCAAAATGCTGTGGGTAGCCTCGAACTTAAAGGTCAGTGGGGCTTTAATGCTTTACAGCAATTAATAGCCACAGAGCGACTATTTTTGCAACGTTCTCGTGTCGCAATAAAACCACAAAGTGGTCAGGCTCTGAGTTTTAACTGGAAGCAAGAAAAAGACGTGACCCAGTTAGGTATTAATCTAGATCAAAGTAAAAACTGGGCGTTAATAAAAACAACCCCACCTACTTACCTAGACCTAGATCACTTAAAAATTGGTCGTATACGTACACCATTAAGTGCAGACGAAATATCGCATTTACAAACCATGCCTGCTTTACACGATACTAATTTTGATCGAATTTATAAACAGCTTGCTGATAACTTTGGTGCGGGAGTTATTCCTCACCCTACCAACTCTAAAACAACGTTACCAAAAGCAGCAAGTAATGCAGTTTTAAAGGTAACGATGGAAGAACGTGGTTTAACACTGTCGTTATTATTTAAGTATAAAAATAAAAATTATTTAGCTGGTTCTGCACCTGAAAATCTAATTAATAATGCGTTCGAGAATACCGTTACTAATGAGTTAGTAAATTTAGGTTTTGAGTTTTGTAAAGGGGGTTTACAAAGTGAGTTTATATTTACTAAGCAATCGCCTATTCATTTACATTGGTTAATTTACGAGTTATTCCCAAGCTTTAAAGAACGTGGCTGGAAAGTCAGTGTAACCAAAGTAAATGTTGCTAACCCACAAAGTGAAGTAACACTAAATGTTAACAGAGCTATTGGGCACCAAATGCACTGTAAAGTGCTACTGCATGATGCCAAAGCTGCGTTACTGTTTAACAATGACGACTTAGCATATCAATCGTTAAACCGTCAAAGTGAGTTGTTTCACTATTACCCAGTTGGTCGTCAATTTGGTGTTATTAATAAATCGGCTATAAATTTACTTAACGAATTTAAGCAACGTTTTGAATTTGTAAAAACCCGAGATGAATTTAATATTCCACTCTCGTATTTACCTCAATTAGTTAAACATACTGAAATTAATGTAGAGTTGCATGACGACACACTAGAGAGTTATTTAGAAGAATTAAATAATTCAGATAGTACAATGCCCACTGTATCGCTACATGGCTTGAATGACTCAGTTGTACTGCGTGAATACCAACAACAAGGCGTAGATTGGTTAAGCTTTTTAAAGCGCCATAAATTAGGTGGTATTTTAGCGGACGACATGGGGTTAGGTAAAACACTGCAAGTTATTGCATTTTTAACTAGCACGTATAATCGCCCTCAAGCGGGTCCTACACTTATTGTATGCCCTACAAGTTTGGTTAGTAATTGGGAAAACGAAATTACTAAATTTGCGAAAGGTTTAAAAGTAACGACTATTTTTGGATCGAATCGTAACGAACCGCTGCAGCATTTAGCACAATCGCAATGTATATTAACAACCTATCCATTACTAAAACGTGATATTGCTTATTATTCGCCGCTGTATTTCGAAAATATAATTTTGGATGAAGCGCAATATATTAAAAACGATACAGCACAAGTATCGCGTTTAGTTAAACGCCTTAATGCCGACTTTAAATTATGCTTAAGTGGTACGCCAATCGAGAATAATTTATTTGAGCTTAAGTCGTTACTTGATTTTGCAATGCCATCGTTACTTGGTTCTCAGGCGCATTTTAAACAGCATTTTCAAACTCCTATTGAACGTGATGCAGACATGGAACGCGCTGAGCAACTAAAAGCGCTAATAATGCCGTTTATATTACGCCGTACTAAAGCACAAGTAGCGCAAGAACTGCCTGAAAAAACCGAGCTAACTAAAGAGTTTGAGTTTGAGCCTAAACAAAAAGAGATGTACGAAGGGATCACGCGCTCACTAGAAGAAAAATTGACTGATTTGTTTGCTGAACAAGGTGTGCAAAAAAGTAAGCTTGCTTTTCTTGAGGCGTTATTAAAGTTAAGGCAGATTTGTTGTCATCCAAAATTAATTGAACCAGATACGCATGCTGGATCTGCAAAGCTTGAATGGCTCGCAACTCATTTACCACTTATGTTAAGTCTGGGTCGTAAAGTTATTATATTCAGTCAGTTTACATCGGCGCTTGATTTAATAGCCCAACGCCTTGCTGAAATAAATATAGACTTTAGTTTGCTTACAGGGCAAACACGTCATCGCGATAAAGTAATTGACGAATTTACTAGCGGTAAAACATCGGTATTTTTAATTAGCTTAAAGGCGGGCGGCACTGGTCTTAACCTTACGCAAGCCGACACTGTTATACATTTTGATCCGTGGTGGAACCCTGCTGTAGAAAAACAAGCTACTGATAGAGCTTATCGTATCGGGCAAACAAACCCCGTATTTGTATATAAGCTAATAATGAGTAATTCAATAGAGCAAAAAGTGTTTAAAATGCAAGAGGACAAACAAGCACTCGTAGATGCATTATTTACCGATAAATCAATGAGCTTTACTAAATTTGACGAACAACAAATGCTTTCGCTCATTAAAAATTAAATTAGTTTAAAAAAGTTTTTATTTTTTTGAACTTAATTAAAAATAGGTCGTCTACTATTATGCTTGTTGATTAATTGCAGTTAATTCAAGCATCATGTTGATTTCCCCATTTAGTTACTAATTTTAGTAATGATTAAGCCAGTTTATTTTAAACTGGCTTTTTTTATGCTTAAAATTTAGCACTAAAATATTATTTAAATAATTTTGAATTTATTATGAACTTAATTAGAAAGAGACCGTCCAGGGCAAGAGCATGAAAAAATACTATAAATTCAATACCTTTTCAAGATAAGCTGTACTGCGCATCGCTTTCTTCTGCTTTGCTGGCATACCTTTACTAAAACTGGTTTCAGCCTTT
>NZ_JADYXF010000049.1:0-33468 GCF_015864385.1 Pseudoalteromonas sp. SWXJZ94C | reverse complement strand
TATTTTGTTTAACTCAGTATTATATTTATTCATGCTCTGCTTTTGGGATAGATAGTGGTTTGGCGATTACTATCAGATCAAATTCAGAGCATGTTTTCAAGTTTTATTCCTTAAGATCCAACCTATGAGTGGTGCTTAGCTTAAAAGCTGAATCTGCCACTTATAAAAAATATATTATTTGGATTTTAAATTATGACAGAAAAAGAAAAAATGCTATCTGGTCAGTATTATGACCCAAGTGACCCTGAGCTTATTGAATTACGATTAAAAGCTAGCTTAAAAACGGAAGCGCTAAACCAAACAAGTGTTATTCATTTGGATGAAAGAGCTCAAATTATACATGCGTTATTTGGCTCAACAGGAAAACAAGTTCATGTAGAGTCATCATTTAATTGTGATTATGGGTCAAATATTCATGTAGGTGAAAATTTTTATGCTAATTTTGGCTGCGTTATTTTAGACGCTGCGGAAGTTAATATTGGTAACAATTGCTTTATTGCACCACAGGTTGGAATTTATACCGCTACACACCCTATAAACCCAATTGATAGAAGAAGTGGGCTCGAATATGCAAAAACAATAACAATAGGAAATGATTGTTGGATTGGTGGTCATGCAGTCATAAATCCAGGCGTTACTTTAGGTAATAATGTAGTTGTTGCATCGGGTGCTGTTGTTACAAAATCGTTTGGCGATAACGTTGTTATAGGTGGGAATCCTGCAAAAATAATAAAAATGATTGAAAGTTAATTTGCTCAACTTAAAAACTAAGCGACTCTTTAAACTTACTCCTTTTATAATATTTAAGCTTAAACCAATCGCCAATAGAGCCTTACAAATTGGTCGGTGTTTGGAATATTGTCGAAAATATAATAGCTATACGAGATAGTAGTTTAATTAAAAAACAGTTAGAAAATAGACTTACCTACGTGAATTAAATAGGGTTAATAGGAGCGACCATGGCCGGAATTTTAGATCTAAACCAATTATTAAAATCAATGCAGCCAGAGCTTAAGCAAGGCGAGTATATTTTTTGTTGCTTGGCAGGAAAGCTCGCTGATTATGTTCATTTAGAGCCACTTGCTACTTTTGTAGAAGAAGAAGGTCTAACTCTTATATTAAAAGCTGAAACCGCCGATAAAGCAGGTATTACCTTTGAGAGTAAATATAATTTAATTACTCTTAACGTGCATTCAAGCCTTGAAGCGGTAGGGTTAACCGCTGCGGTATCTGCAAAGCTCACTGAGCATGGTATTAGTGCTAATGTGGTAGCTGCGTTTTATCACGACCACATTTTCGTACAAACAGATAAAGCACAGGCAGCATTGAGTGCACTTAAAGAGATTGGTTAGGTTGTTCAGGCTGTATCTACATGATGAAATGCAGACTATGTGTTTCAAAAATTGGGTATATAGCTGCTGTGTATTTCTGCATCAATAAAGTCGTTTTAATAACTCTCAGACATTATTTTCATTTTAAAAGGCATCAGCTAAATAAAAACGTATCTGCAAGTTATGCAATAGCGTATTTTGCGATTTTATAAAAATCGAATAGCTTATTCATTTTTAGTGCAATAAGTTCATTAACTGGAAATAGTATGAGTACGGTAAAGCAAACATACGAAGAACTATACACACATCTAAAATGTGCATCTGTTGCACAAATAGGTGGTTTTCGCCCTCCTGAAAATAAATTAACGTCTTGGTTTGGTGGCAGAGGGGTTGGTAAAAAGGATGAAACTCTTCCTCAGTATAAAGGTCGAAATATGTTTGCTTTACTCCAAGTTAATGTTGATGAGCTTCCTGTTGTGCCTGATGAATTAAAAGGTATTGCATTCTTAATCATGTTTATTAATAGAGAAGAGTATCCGTTTGATAAACCCCATGGAGATGGCTGGGAAATAAGAGAATATACAACATTAGATGGTTTAACTTTATTGCCAGAAAGTAACGAAAAATCGCTTGTGAAAGAGTTTCCAATAAAATGGAATGAAGTTAAAGATGATGCGCCTGATTGGGAAAATGCGTGGGAATTAGTTAATTTAGATCCAATTAATAATACCGAAGGCGCAGATGAAGCGTTTTATTGTGATTTAAAACGTTACCCTAATACAAAATTTGGTGGTTATCCTAAATGTATACAACATGCCGCAGATTTAGATGGTTTTGTTTATCAAATTGGTAGTGAAGAAAAACCTAATTGGATGTGGGCAGATAATGGCATTGCCTATTTTAATAAAAATAAAAGTGGTGAATGGTCATTTGATTGTCAATTTTATTGATTTTATCTTCGGTGTAACTTTCTCTAGTCGAAGGTTTGATTTTTTATAAATACATAAGCTAACAATTAGTTAAGCATAATTATAAATAATAAACACAATATTTTAATGTTGCTGTTTGTAGTACCCATCTATTTTATAAGGATTTAAATGACACAATTATTAAAAACAACGCCTCTGAAAAAGAAATTATATCTTTTCCTTAATCTCTCAGAAGAGGTTATTCACAGTGGTGAATTACGCTATTCTTCTTCTACTAAAGAAGAACTTGTTAAAATCGCAGAAAGTTGGGTTTATGAATTACTTACAAGAGAAGATTGCCAGCTTAATTTTAGTGATGAAAATAAAGCCTTTCTCGTTAATATGATTGCTCATGGCAATCAGTCTATTCGTAAGAAAATCCTTAGAAACTTCTACCATAAATCAATTAATTCTTGTGGTGCACTTTATTCAATTGGTCTTTTTGATCTTTTTTATGTTTGGCTAGAAGGTGTGGAAAATAAAGCATTAGAAACGGTTAAGAAACAGATTTTTTTCAAGTACTTAAATGATGATCGTACTTGGGGCTATTACCTTGAGCACAGAGATGAGGACGGTTTTTATATTGAAACTCTAGCCAGTTTTTTAACGTTAAATTATCACTTTTTTTCTGCCACAGAGCGTCATAGAGTAATATGGAAACACTGTTATGAAAGATACTCAATTAATAAAGTAATGAGAGATGAATCTCTCTGTAAATTAGGAATTAATATTAATTCAATGTTTGGCAACATTAGTTACATAACAAGTCGATGTATCTCCTTACATAAGATGGAGAATCCCTGGAATTACACCGATAAAGTACTTCAAGACCTCCATAACAGAGGCATTGATATAAAGATATCTGGAGAGCTTGGTAAACACTTTTTTTTCCATGATGATATTGCATTAATTAAACTGGTATTTAATGGTGTTCTGTTAGATGGTTGGTTTGCCGGGCCTTTTGTTACCGATCCAGATAGAAAGAGACTGTTCTGCTCTATGGCCGACAGTTACAGTGGGATGATTCTAGTGGAAATTGATTTGATGACAGGTCAAATTTATCGCTTATCTTCCAATCACTCTATACCTATAGCCTACAGCCATGATGGCGACATGCTTGAAGTGTATGATGCTAAAGTGAATAAAGGTTTTGTTCTGACATCCTGTCGTGCTGTTTATTATTCGGTGCCTGATGTATTAAGAAGCCCTGAATTTATAAACGATTTGGAGGCGCTTAGCGGTATGGAAGATTTTGGATTTAAAGTGGAGAACCCACCGGTAGAGTCTGTTAAGTTTCGCAAAGATTTAATTGGGCCTGATGGGGCGCTCTTTATCATTGGTACCTTTGCGCCTTTTCCTGAGACGTATCCTGCCCGTTTGTGTATGGATATTGCGACAGGTGACATTATTGCTTATCACCACAATAGTATCGATAGGACGTTTTCACCGTTTTCCGTCGCTAACAATATAAATATATTTGTCGCATTGTTGAAAACCTATCAAGCGGCTATGGCGAGTGCGACCAATAAAGAAGCTCGATTTGTTACTGATTTCGGAGCTTCAGAGGCGACTGATTTGTTGCAGAGTTTGTCTGTTATACAAAGTCAAAAATCAGTTTATGATTTTCCTAATTTTTGGGATTGGATTTTGAGTTTTCCAATCAATGCAAGTTAACCTGAGTTCTGGTTTAGTGATTTACTAACGCATTGAATTTAAGTTATTTAAATTTAACATGGTCAGTATTACATATAACTGCTTGAGGTGTATTTATTTTTTTTAATTCTGGTGAGTTAGTATTTTAGTGATCCTAAGCGCCGCCACTTTACTGATAAGCGTATAGCTATAAGGCATTAATTTATGCTTATTAGTTATTTTTAGGCGTAACTAGAGCTTGTTTTAAAATTAGCATTTAAGCCGTTTTAATGTAATTTATATTTAACCAAGCACCGAGATAATTGTTTACTCGGTGTTTGGTTATTCAACACAGTACTTTGTGGGTTTTGTTGAAATGGACTTATTAGCAGCGTGCAAGCAATTCACTTTTATGTGTATAACCAATATTGCCACAGGCGCTAATAAGGGTGAGTAAAGAAAGTGCTATAGCTGGTTTATATATTTATTTCAATTTCATAAATACACATTAAATTGACCAATCTGACATCACCAATATCGCATTGACTATAGGTTGCATTAATACGGTAAAACTCAATTGCACATTGTTTTCTTAATTGATCTGAATCTGAGGTAATTAACTTTAGGGAAAAGATTATCGGGTTTATTTTGATAATATTAATTTCATAAGGTTAGGTGATGCAGTTTGAAGTAGATGTATCTATTTTGAGTTTACTTATTGCCATGGTTTTTTTAGTTTAAACACCGAATTAAAATTAATTCGGTGTTTAAGATTAGTCTTTTAAGCTTTGCTTATTTGACTTAGATATTTAGTGTTTAAAGTTAAACAACGTATCCGCTAAAACCTAGCGCTTTAAAATAAAGTTTAGGAATGCCAAATTTGCACTCGCTTAGCAGTTCGCTAAAGCGCATTCTATCAAGTGGGTAAAACTCATTTTCTAAGTCGTGCCCTGTTTGCGTTTTACCGGTTTCGGTTAAGCCTAATTGCTCGCACGTTGTGAGCTGTGCTTCGCGTTCAAATAGGGTTTCGGGGCGCATTAAGTCTGCAATATAAAGTTTTGCGTCTTTTTTAAGGCTGCCTTTAATCGCTTTTAATAACTGTTTTTTATCGCCGTTATCTTGTACAAAATGCATAACTAATAAACATAAAACAGCATCGGCTTTAACCGATAGTTTATCAACTGGGCCATTATGAATATTTACGCGGCTTGTTATACCTTGCTCGTCAAATTGCTGCTTTGCGATAGCAAGCATATCGGCTGATGTATCTTGCGCAGTAAATTGCCACGTAGGGTTTAGTGCCGCTAATGCGAGTACTTCTTTACCAGTGCCTACACCTACTACTAAAATATGCGCATCGTCGCTTAATGTTGCTTGCAGTTGCGCATTAGTAAGTTGATGTAATAACTCATAACCAGGAACTAAACGGGTTATACGGCTATCGTATTGTGTTGCTTGTTCGCCTGTAAACGTTGGCATTGTATCTCCTTGTTGGCAGTAATGTTGTTTATAAAACTTCAACTGTGGAATATCCACCTGGCTTTTTAGCTACATGCACTTGAGTGGCTACACGCTCACTCATTTCTCTTACATGCGATATAACGCCTACTTTTCTACCTTGTGCTTGCAGTGAATCAAGTGCATCCATTGCAATACTTAGGGTTTCGCTGTCTAACGTACCAAACCCTTCATCAATAAACAAAGAATTGATTTGCACTTTATTAGATGAAAGTGATGCTAAACCAAGTGCAAGCGCTAGCGATACTAAAAATGACTCACCGCCCGAGAGTGTATTAACAGAGCGTTGCTCGTCTGCCATATCACGGTCGATAATCGCAATGTCGAGTGTTTGCGCTATTGCCGTTAATTCGTAGCGTTTATTGAGCGTTTTTAAATGGCTATTCGCATAATGCAGTAATATTTTTAAGGTTTGTGTTTGCGCTAAATTACGCATGGTTTTACCTGTTGCATCGCCCAATACTTTATTAAGTAAGTGCCACTGTTCAACCAGCGTTTTAAGCTTAGTTAACTCAGCTTGCTTACCTTCAAGCGCTTTAGCGTTTTGAAAATGTTGCTCAATAGCGGTATTGGTTATAAGTAAACTATTTTGTAATTCAGTTTGTTGCTCGTTTAAGATATTGAGCTGCTTAACTACCTCTGTTTGTGAGATCGTTGGTTTATTCGTATTTTGATGTAGTGTGCTTGTTTTTTGCTGTTGGTTTAACGCTGCGTTTGCATCTCCCAATACTTGAGATAGCTGATCAAACTGTTTTAAGTGCGCTTTAATTTGCTCGCTACTTAATGTTAGTAAAATATTGACCTGTTCGTGTGTTGCCTCAGCGTAGGCTGTTTTAAATTGTGCAAACCATTCTTTGTATCGCGCTTCAAGTGTGCTTAGCTCTTGGTTGTTTTCAAGCAAGCGTTGTTCAACGTTTTTAAGGGTTAGGGCATGCTCGTCTCGTTGTTTTATAGCGTCGTCATATGTTTTTTGACTCGCTTGAACCAGCGATTGCATTTGCTCTTGCGCACTTACTAGTTTTGCTTGGTAGTCGTCTGCAGTTATTTGCTCGTTGTTAAATAAAGCTAAACGTTCACTTTGCAAAGTGTTTAATAGCTCTTTCGCTTTTATAAGCTCTTCGTTGAGTGCTTTTAACGACAGCTCGCTTTTACTTATTAGCGGGGTAAGCTGCTTTATTTGCTCATTAGCTGTGTGTTGAAGTTTTTGGCTTTGCTCAAGCTGTGTTTGAGTTTGCTGGTACTGCGTAACTTGCTCGTGCAACTGGGTAAGCTCAAGCGTATTGGCTTGCAGTTGCTGCCAAAAATCACTGTTTTCAAATTGACTATTAAGCGTTGTACCCAGCTCGTTAATTTGCGCACTTAGTTCGCTATGCTTACTCGTTATTTGGTTTTGCTGATGTGTAAGCTCAAGCTGTTTATTACTCAATTGCTGCTGTACTTGCTGCTCTGCTTTGAGTGCTACCTGTAGCTCATTTACTTTGATTTGCAGTGTACGTTGGCGTTTTTGTTGCTCAAAGTACTGCGCTTTTTGCGCAGTTAATTGCTTATAAGTTGCTTCAAGCTGATCGGCCGTTAAGTCGTTAAGCTCGGTGCGTACACCTTGCATGGTATTTTTAATGTCGAGCTGTTTAGCTTTTGCTGTCTGTATTACTTGCTCAAGTTGTTCGTGCTCAGCGGTTAATACGGCATGTTGAGTTTGGTACTTATGCAACTCGCTTTGTGCATGGTCAAATTGCTTTTTAGCAGTATTAAAAGCATTTTCAAAATCAGTAATTAAGTTATTTAATTGCTGATTTTGATTTACCGCATACGGGTGCTCAGTTGCACCGCATACCAAACAAGGCTCATTAGGGCGAAGCTCAGTGCGTAAATGCTCTACATTTTCACTTGCCCTTAAACGCGCTTGATTAAGTGCATATTCGCTGCCTTTAAGCGCTTGCTCACTGGTTATTAAATGCTGATTAAGTAAAGCATGAGCTTGTTGGCTTTCATTCAGCTGCTGATTAAGTACTTGTTGGCGTTGAGTGCTTTGTTTAAGTTCTGCGTTAAATTGCCCATAACGCTCACGCTGCTCTTTTAAGTAATCAATACTTTTTAGCTGCGCGTCGCAGTGCTCTGCATTAAATTCATTAAGCTGAGTATTTAATGCCTGTAAAGTTGATTGTTCACTATTAAGTTGTGCCTCGCACTGCTGCACTTTATTATTTTGCGTATTTAACAGCTCGACCTGATTTGTAAGCTCACTATTAAGAGCTTGGCTTTGCACAAGATTTGCTGTTAATTGCTGCTGCGCACTTAAATAAGTAGTAAAGCTTTGCTGATAGTAGCTCCAGTCTTTTGCTAAAACGTGCAGCTGTGTATGTTCATTAAGCCATTGTTGGCTTTTAGTTGAGTCGGTATTAGCAAGTTCTAACTCGTTACTGCTTTGCTTAAACTGTTGTTTGAGCTCATCAAGTTGAGTTTGCTCTTTGTTTATTTGTGACTCAGTACCCTTTACCGTTTGGGTTTGCAAAGCAATATTGCTGTCGAGCTCGCGCGCTTTAGCAATAATCGGTTCAGCGGTTTGCTTTTGCTCTTTAGCTGTTTGTAATTCGCTTTGCTGCTTTTTAAGCGTATTAGCATGCTCTGTAATTAACAAAGTGTGATCAATGCTTTTTAAATTGCTTATTTGTGTATCTAATTCATTATTTTGAGCGGTTAAGCTTTTAAAACGATTACGGTTATCTTTAATTTCAAGCGTGTTTTGTGCTTGTTTAGCTTGTTCACTTTGCTTAGCAATGGCTTCAAGTTCGCTATTGGCATTTTGTTGGTTTTGCTGAGCTTGTTTTAGTGCTTGCTCTAAGGTATTAGCTTGCTTGTGCCAATTTAGATCTTGCTCTGTGCTGGTGAGCGATTTTTTAGTAATTTGAATTAGCTCTTTTAGTTCTTCAAGCGTAACTTGTTTTTCTATTAATTCATCTTCACTAAGTAAAGTGTAACTGGCTAAGCTTGCTTTAAGTAATTCAAACTTATCTTTAATCTCTTTGTTGCGTTCAAATACACGTTGTCCAATACGGCTGAATTTATCGGTGCCTGTTAAGCACTCTAAAAGTTGTGCTCGCTCATCGCCAGTGGCTTTTAAAAATGCAGCAAATTCGTGTTGCGCTAAAAGTACAGCACGGGAAAATTGCTCAAAGTTAAGCCCTATTTTACTTTCTACTTCTTTTATTGTTTGGCTTTTATCGGCTATTAGGGTTTCGTCTGGCAGAGTTACTAATGTGTGCTCTGGTGTTTTTAGTTTACCTGTTACTTTTTTATGAGTTCGTGCAATTGTATAGCGCGCACGGTAAAGCAGTTTATCTTGCCCTAAAAAGTCTACCTCGGCATAACCTTCCCATGTACCTCTGCGCAGTAAATTACGTGCGTCATTAAGCTTAATGCTGTCGCCGTTAAACTCTATTAAGTTTCCTTTATCACCACGTAAGCGTGCTGTTTTAGTATAAAGGGCTAAACAAATAGCATCTAAAAATGTGCTTTTACCAGCGCCGGTATCGCCTGTTATGGCAAACAAGCCTGCGTCTTTTAATGGGGCTTGAGTAAAATCTATTTCTGCATCAACAATGGAGGCTAAATTATGAATACGAACTGCGGTTATTTTCATAGTTGTTCTTGCTCCGTAAGCTCGTTTATTACGTCATTCAAAAGTGCCTTTAGCTCATCGGGTACGCTTTGTCCTGCCATGTCTTTATCGTTTGCGAATGCTTGATCTAATAAATTAAGCGGGTTGAGCATTTCAACTTCGCTTAAATCTTCAAATACGGTGCTGTCGTCATTTTGAGTCGATTGTTCACGTACACGTTCAATACCACAAAATTTAATATGCTTGTCTTCAAGTGCTTGTTCTATCTGCTCTCTAAAAGTGGTGTCGGTATCGCTTGATTTTAGCTTTACACGTAAATAAGGCGCTATTGTATTTTGTGTGGTGTCGAGGGCTTTAATTTGCTCGCACAAATCGGTTAATGGCACACACTCCCCTTTTGGTAAAATAATTACATCAGCTGAGCGCGGAATGTAAAGGGGGTTTACAGTTGTACTAATGTGTTGTTTTTCATCAGTAATAAACTCAACAACATTTACTTGGTGTGTGTAATTACGCTCTGCAAACGACATCGGAATAGGCGTACCGCTGTAGCGAATAACATCGCTTTTAGCGACTTGTTGTGCTTTGTGTAAATGCCCAAGGGCGACGTAGTTTGCGTGTTTCCCAAATACATTGGCTGAAATAGACTCTTCACCACCTATTATTAAGTTACGCTCAGAATCACTAGAAATATCGCCACCTTTTGCGTGTAAATGACCCATAACTATTAATGGTGAGTTTTGCTCATTTATATTAGCTGCCTGTTCTAGCGCAAGTTCGTAAGCTTTTGTAACGCCTTGTGCGTAACTAGGGCCATTTTCAGTTTGGTTAAGTGAACTTACATCACTTGCGCGTAAAAATGGCATGGCAACGATTACAGCGCGTTTACCATTGGTATTTATGGTAATAACAGTTTCATCAGGTGTTGCAGCATCAAAGCGGCCTACTACGTGTGTATCAAACTGTGCTAGTAATGGTTTGGCTGCCAGAATACGATTTGCAGAGTCGTGGTTACCCGCAATAATAACTACGTGCAGTTGTGGGCACGCTATTTTAGCGTCTTTGATAAATTGGTATAACTGGTTTTCGGCATTAGCGCTTGGTGTAGCAGTATGATAAATATCGCCAGCAACTAAAAGTAGGTCTATTTGTTGCTCAACTAGTGTGGCTAATAACCAGGTAAAAAAGGCTTGGTGTTCTACACGGCGGTCGTGTTCATAAAATTGTTGGCCAAGGTGCCAATCTGAGGTGTGAAGGACTTTCATTTCGCGCTCTTAAAAAACCATAAGAGCGCCAATATACCCAAGACATTTAAAGATGCAAGCCCAGAGCCTGCATTAGTGCTAGGTTAAACTATACCAACTAACAAAAACCACAGGTAATGCTAAAAGTGCCATCACTAAAGGGTATTTTAAGGTTTTAGTTTGCTTTGTTTGTAAAACTTTTAACGCATTAGTTTCGTTACAAGCTGCTACTTTATCAATGTAAAAATAACCAGAATCGAGATACTGTTTACAGTTGTTCTCATTTGCCGGGATAGCAATTAGTTCTTGTTGTTTTTTTAGGATATAAAAATCCATAAGCCCACCGCATTTCTTGCTAGTAATCGATATTAATTTGAGGATAAACGTGACGAGTTTATTTGCCTCAAATAAAAAGGTGGGCGATTTTAAATACAAATGGCACCAAAGATCAACCAATAAATTAACTATTTTTAATTTATGGTAGAAATAGTTAAAAATATTGATACTACGGCAATATTTACGCCAATAATAACCCATTTCTTATTACTTTTTTGCATAGATGGGAGTCGTTTTAGCGCATCCTGTTTGTTACATGCCGACACTATATTTACGTATTTGTAGTTATTATTTTGGTAACTTTCAAGCAATTCTTCTTCAGCTGGAATAGCTTCGAGCTGCTGATCTTTTTTAACAATATAAAATTTCATAGCAGTCTCTCTTTTTTACTAATGTAATTTGAAGTTAATCTAAGTTAACAAACATACCTACACTGTAGTTTGTTGTAATGAATTAGGGATGAACCCTATAAATCGAGTTGTTTGTTCCTATTTTGATACTGAGTGATTGTGTTTTTTGTAAACCCCCTTTACAGTTTTGCTCCCGTTTATTTTAGTCATAGTTTTATACATAATAAAAAGCTGTAAAACGTTAGTGAATACCACCTTATAAAAGCTGCACTTTGTCGTTAATTTATTGAACAATAGTCATTATTTTGTCAAAGTACGCCTACTAAAATCTATCAGGACTAACAATGAAAAAAACAGTTCTTACGCTGAGCGCTTTTGTATTGCCATTGGCAATGTCGAGTGCAGTTATGGCGTCTTCAGTTGAGCAAACAAAAGGTTCTTATGTTGATAAGTTTCGTCAACTTGATGAAGCTTTGCCAACACCAAATGTTTACCGTAGTGCGGCTGGCGAACCAGGTGAAAAATACTGGCAGCAACGTGTTAATTACGATATTGATGTAAAGCTAGATGAAAAAAAGCATCGTATTACCGGTAGCCAAAATATTGAATATAAAAATAACTCACCGCATACGCTTAAATATTTATGGTTACAGTTAGATCAAAATATTTTTAAAAGTGATTCAATTGCCGAAACAACAAAAACATTTAAAAGCACTTTAGAAAGCTTACCAGCTCAAAAACCAGCTAAATTAAGTTTAGGTGAGCTACGTCGTCAGCAATTTATGAGCGACAACGAACTTGGTTACACCATTAGTGGTGTTAAAGACGAAGACGGCAAAGAGTTACGCGTAACTGTTGTTGATACTTTAATGCGCGTTGATTTAAACGAGCCATTAAAACCAGGTAAAGAAGTAGAATTTAGCATGAACTTCGCCTTCAACATTGTTGAAGAAGATGCTGTAGGTGCACGTTCTGGTTACGAGCATTTTGAAGAAGATGGCAACGACATATTCTTAATTGCTCAGTGGTTCCCTCGCTTAGCCGCTTATACCGATTATGAAGCATGGACAAACAAACCATTTTTGGGTTCTGGTGAATTTACGCTTGAGTTTGGTGATTACGATGTAGAAATTACCGTTCCTGCAGATCACATTGTATCGGCTACTGGTAAGCTTGATAACGCGAGCAAAGTACTTACAAGTACTCAGCGTAAACGTTTAAAAGAAGCTGAGACATCTAAGCGCCCTGTATTTATTGTTAACGCAGAAGAAGCGCTAGAAAACGAAAAAGAAGGCACTGACAAAACTAAAACGTGGCACTTTAAAGCGCAAAACGTACGTGACTTTGCTTGGGCGTCTTCTCGTAAGTTTATGTGGGATGCAAAAGGCTATCAACAAGGTGGTGACGTTCAGCCTTTAGTTATGGCTATGTCGTTTTTCCCTAAAGAAGGTGGCGACTTATGGGAGAAGTACTCAACTGAAGCGGTAGTACACACAATGGAAGTGTACTCTAAGTATTCTTTTGATTATCCATATCCAACAGCTCAATCTGTTAATGGCCCTGTTGGCGGTATGGAATACCCAATGATTACCTTTAATGGTCCGCGCACTAAGCTACAAGATGATGGCACACGTACTTATTCTCAAGCTGAAAAACGCTTTTTACTTGGCGTAGTTATTCATGAAGTGGGTCATATTTATTTTCCAATGATTGTTAACTCAGATGAACGCCAATGGACGTGGATGGATGAAGGCTTAAATAGCTTTTTAGATGGCGTTGCTGGTCGTGAATGGGATCCTACTATTCCTTGGGGCGTTGAGCCTCGCGATATCGTGAGCTATATGAAGTCACAAAACCAAGTGCCAATTATGACTCAGTCAGACAGCGTACTACGTTTAGGTCCTAATGCTTATACTAAACCTGCTGCAGCACTTAATATTTTACGTGAAGTTATTTTAGGTCGTGATTTATTCGACTTTGCTTTTAAAGAGTATGCTCAGCGTTGGAAATACAAGCGCCCTACCCCAGCAGATTTTTTCCGTACTATGGAAGAAGCATCGGGTGTTGATTTAGATTGGTTTTGGCGTGGTTGGTTTTACACCACAGACCATGTAGATATCTCTGTAGATAAAGTGTATCAATTGCGCTTAGATACTAAAAACCCTGATATTGATTACAACCGTCTACGTGATATTGAAGCAGACAAACCTACATCGTTATTTGTTGAGCGTAACCGCGCACAAGGTAAAAAAACATGGGTTGAGCAAAATCCTGATGTTACCGATTTTTATGATGAGAACGATCGCTTTACTGTAACTAATAAAGAACGTAACTCGTACAACAAGTTTTTAAAAGGGCTTGAGCCGTGGGAGCGCAAAACGCTTGAACGTGCTTTAGAAGAAGATAAAAACTATTATGTAATGGAATTCTCAAACCTTGGTGGTTTGGTAATGCCTATTTTGCTTGAGTTAACATATGAAGATGGCAGCAAAGAAGATCGTTACATTCCAGCTGAAATTTGGCGTCGTAATTACAAAAACGTTCAAAAGCTAATTATTACTGATAAAAACAAACCGCTTGTATCGGTTACTGTCGATTCAGGTTGGGAAACAGCTGACGTAGATGTTGAAAACAATAACTACCCACGCCGCATTATTCCTTCACGTATCGAAGTGTTTAAAAAGGAAAAGAGTAAAGCTAAAGTGAGTCGCGATATCATGCAAGATATTAAAACTGAGCTTAAAAGCGATGAGAAAGAAGACGAAAAGGATGACGGTGAGGAGCAGCAATAATGCGCTTTTTGCTTATTGTTGTTTGTTTTTTAGTTGCTGCGCCGAGCATGGCGCATCAGCTAAAATCGTCAGTTACAACGGTGCTTTTTAATAAACGTACGCACAACATTGAGTTAATGCATCGTTTTTATTTACACGATACCGAACATGCCGTAGGAACATTGTTTAAAGGCAAAATCGATATCATTAATAATAAAGACGATCAGCAACGCTTTGCTAAGTATGTTGAATCACATGTGGCATTACAAACGTTAAATGGTAAACCTTTACCGCTTAACTTTGTAGGAGCACAAGTTGATGGTAAGTTTTTTTGGGTTTACCAAGAAGCGCCGATCCCTAAAGATATTGAAGGGATTAGAATGAGTAATGGTGCACTGCGTGATTTGTGGCCGTCTCAAGTAAATATGGTTAATGTTGAGGGCAAAGGTAAAATTAAAACTTTAAACTTTGCTCAAGATGATACTTGGCTTGAAGCTCGCTTTGAGTAAAGTTAATAATTAGTTAACTAATACCTTCCTCATAATGCGCGTATATTAAATATACGCGCATTTTTTTTCTTCCATTTAAGTCATGTTCATAATTGATCTGTTATATGTAAATTTACGTAAATTTTAAGTGTTTAGTATTGTATATTTCCCTTGTTTTGCGCAATCTATAAATATGGACTAAACTTTTTATTTTTAGTTTATTATCAATAGATTGATGTGTTTATCGCATTATTAAAAATATAATTGGTGTCATTTATTCCCATTAGTTGGGTATAAGCAGTAGAGCATTTTATGTTTAAAGTATATTTAATTGATTACTATAAAATTCAAGGATTGATATGACCACTCAGATAGAAGCTATTTATGGTGTTATTTTTGATTTAGATGGGACCTTAGTATCTTCTGAATTAGATTTTTCACTAATAAAGGCACAAATTGGTTGCCCAAGTGAACAAGATTTACTTGATTACATTGCACAGCTTCCTTCCCCTTATATGCGCGAAGAGGCAATGAATATAGTTCATCAGCACGAATTAGTTGATGCGCAGCATGCTCGTATTTTACCTGGCGTAAGCGAAGCGGTAGAAGCATTAAAAGCCAGAGGAATCCCTATGGCTATTGTCACTCGTAATTTTGATAAGGCAGCTGCAATTAAGCTGCAAAATAATCCACTGCCTATTAATACTGTTTTAACAAGAAGTGATGCACCGGCAAAACCAGATCCAAGTGCTTTAAATGCAATTGCCACACTTTGGAATATTAGTGTTGAAAATTTATTATATGTGGGCGATTACCTTTACGATATTCAAGCTGCACATAATGCAAATATGCGCGCGTGTTTATATGCTCCAGAAATAACGCCAACTTATGCAGCTCAAGCTGATTACGTTTTACATGACTTTTTTGAATTAGTGGGATTAGTCGATAGTTATTCAGAAAAAATAGAGTTATGTTAAATAGCGTGCTATTTCATTTATTCTGAAATAAGTATGTAGTTATAAAAGTTTTTATTAATCAAGTTTTGCCCATTGCAGAGCTAGCCCTATACGTTTTGAGTTGGTAAAATACCGCAAAACGTAACGTATTCATTAGAGGCACAAAATGGGCAGAGCATTTGTAGTTCGTCAAAGTTCTATGATCAAAACGGCTAATGCAAAAACAAAAGTAAACTCAAGATATGGTAAAGAGATTTACGTTGCTGCAAAAAATGGCGAACCCGATCCAGAAGTAAATCAAACACTGCGCCGCCTAATCGAAAAAGCAAAAAAAGATCAAGTTCCCGCGCACGTTATCGAAAAAGCAATTGAGAAAGCAGCCGGTGGAGCAGGGGAAGATTACTCTGTTGCACGATACGAAGGTTATGGCCCTGGTAATTGCATGGTTATTGTTGATTGTTTAACCGACAATCCAAATCGTACTATTAAAGACGTACGCTTACCCTTTACTAAAACAGACTCAAAAATTGGCACACCTGGTTGTGTAGCACATATGTTTGATCATTATGCGGTACTTGGCTTTGCGGGCGATGACGACGAAGTTGTATTAGAAGCCTTAATGATGGCAGATGTTGATGTAAGCGATGTTGAAGCCGAGGACGGTAAAGTGTCGGTATTTGCACCACCAACAGAATACTTTAAAGCTAAAACAGCTCTTGAAGGCGCATTTGAAGGCATTAACTTTGAAGTAGACGAAATTACGTTTATTCCTCAAGTTAATATTGAAATTGAAGATGAAGACGTTATTGCTAATTTTGATAAGTTTATAAATATGCTTGAAGATTGTGACGATGTACAAAATATTTATCACAATGCGATTATAAAAAACTAAACCTAAGCTGTTAAAACTATAAAAAAGCGTGTTTTGTGTATGCAAAACGCGCTTTTTTGCGTTTGAATAAATGTTAAATATTCATGCTCGTTATGTTTATTTGAATATATATTTTAAAAATGTCATAAAAGTGCTGTTATTTTAATTTTAGGCGATAAAAAACCAGCTTAAAAGCTGGTTTAGTACTTAACTTGAACTTTAGTTACTTGGTTAAGCAGTTAAAGCGTATTCGTTTTTTGTGCTTTATATTTTATACGGTAACTATGTAGTAATGGCTCGGTGTAACCACTCGGTTGTGTTACGCCTTCTAAAACCAGTGCCGTAGCTGCTTGAAACGCAATGCTATTAGCAAGTGTTTTTTCGTTTGTTGCCATTGGAGTATAGGCATTGTCGTACTCGTTTTGGCCATCTACCACTTTTGCCATTTTAGCCATTGTTGATTTTATTTGTGCCTCAGTGCAAACGCCATGAAGCAGCCAATTAGCCATGTGCTGGCTCGAAATTCGCAGTGTTGCTCTATCTTCCATTAGCCCAATATGATTAATGTCAGGTACTTTTGAGCAGCCTACGCCTTGATCAATCCAACGAACAACATAACCCATAATGCCTTGTGCGTTGTTTTCAAGCTCACTTTGAATATCTTCTTTTGAAAGCGTTTTAGCATCTGCTATTAACGGCGGTGTAAGCAGGTCATTAAGGCTAGCAATAGTACGTTTAGCTATACTTTGCTGCTCAGTAAATACATTTACATCGTGATAATGCATTGCATGAAGCGTAGCCGCAGTAGGGGAGGGCACCCATGCTGTATTAGCCCCCGATTTAGGATGTGCTAATTTTTGCTCCATCATTAATGCCATTTTATCTGGCATTGGCCACATACCTTTACCAATTTGTGCTTTATGGCTTAAGCCACAGGCAAGACCTATATCAACATTACGATCCTCATATGCTTGTATCCATGGTTGCTGTTTAATCTGTGCTTTTGGAAGCACAACGCCCGCTTGCATAGAGGTATGAATTTCGTCGCCTGTTCTATCCAAAAATCCGGTATTTATAAATACAACACGCTCTTTTGCTGCATAAATACAGGCTTTTAGGTTTACAGATGTACGGCGTTCTTCATCCATAATGCCCATTTTAAGCGTGTTTTTAGGCAGGCTTAGCGCTTCTTCTACATGGCTAAATAAAGTGTTAGTAAACGCAACTTCTTCAGGACCATGCATTTTGGGTTTTACTATATTAATACTTTGCGCGCTTGAGTTTTTTATACCTGTTTTTTTATTTAGGTCATGCAATGCCGCAGTTGCAGTAAACATGGCGTCCATAATACCTTCAAATACCGGTTTGCCGTGTAGGTCGGTAATCGCAGGGTTAGTCATTAAATGCCCAACGTTTCTTACAAACATCATGCTGCGACCTTTTAAAGTAACCGTTCCACCATCGAGCGCGGTGTATATTCGGTCATTTTGAAGTGTGCGCTCTATTGTTTTATCACCTTTTTTAAACGATTCAACTAAGTTACCTTGCATTAAACCAAGCCAGTTTTTATAAACTTGTACTTTATCTTCTGCGTCGACCGCTGCTACCGAATCTTCACAATCCATAATAGTTGTCAGTGCTGCTTCTAGTACTACATCTTTTAAACCGGCTTTATCTGCTTGACCAATAAGATGGTGATGATCAATGTGTAGCTCTATGTGTAAATCATTGTTTTTTAGTAGTACTACAGTGGGGTTTTGCGCTTCACCTTGATAACCTATAAGTTGCGATGGGTTAGCTAATGTAGTTTGAGAGCTATCTCGTAAAGTGATTGATAGTGCGCCATCAACTACTGAGTAGTTAGTACTTTCTATATGCGACCCATTTTTAAGTGGCAGTGCTTTATCTAAAAACTGGCGAGAGTAAGCCATTACTTTAAAGCCACGCACTGGATTGTAGGTATTGCCTTTTTCTGCACCATCATCTTCGCTTAGTACATCGGTACCGTATAAGGCATCGTATAACGAACCCCAACGCGCGTTAGCGGCATTAAGTGCAAAGCGTGCGTTGCTTACAGGCACAACCAACTGAGGACCTGCTGTAAGAGCTACTTCGGGCTCTACATTTTGGGTTTCAATCTCAAAGTTGGCAGGCTCTTTTACTATGTAGCCAATATCTTGCAAAAAGGCATGGTACTTAACGCTATCCCACGTTTTATTCGCTAAATGATAGTTATCTATTTGTTGTTGTAGTAACTCGCGCTTTTCAAGGAGCTCATTGTTTATAGGGGTAAGTGTTTGCACAATGCTGGCAAAGCTTTGCCAAAACTGCTGCTCATTTAAATGGGTGCCAGGTAATAATTGGTTTTTAACAAAGTCAGCGAGTTGTGTGTCTACGCTTAAACCTGAGTGTGTGAGAGTGTGGGTCATAATTGCCTTCCTTAAACGGTCGCTGTGTTGTTGTGCGCTTGTGCGTTAAGTCAACAATAACTCAAAAAGGCAATGTTGAGTGCTTTTTAGCCATTCACAAAATGTATAGCCACAATAACAACTATAAATTTACTAAATCTAGAAAAGGAGCCTAATGTTGAATTAAGCGCTACGGAGCACACACTCCTAGCCACTCTCACAACATTAAAATAATTTACACACTCGTTCGAAGGATTTTATTATGACAACATATCAACGCGAAACAGACACACTTTCTACTCTTTGCCAATCACAAGGCAGCGCATGGAAAGCCATTAACCCTGAATACGCAAGCCGTATGCGTTTACAAAACCGTTTTCGAACTGGGATTGATATTGCGCAATACACAGCAGATGTAATGCGTGAAGATATGGCTGCATACGACGCCGATACAAGCCTATACACACAGTCTTTAGGGTGTTGGCACGGTTTTACTGCACAGCAGATGATGATGGCTATTAAGCGCCATCAAAAAACAACTAAACGCAGCTATGTATACTTAAGTGGTTGGATGGTTGCAGCGCTTCGCTCTGCATTTGGTCCACTACCTGATCAAAGCATGCACGAAAAAACATCGGTACCTGCGCTAATTGAAGAAATTTACACATTTTTAAAGCAAGCCGATGCACGTGAATTAGACCACTTGTTTAACGATCTAGATGCGGCAAAAGCAAGTGGCGGTGATGTTAAAGCTGTTATTGATAAAATAGATAACTTTGAAACCCATGTTGTGCCAATCATTGCTGATATTGATGCCGGTTTTGGTAACGAAGAAGCAACTTACTTACTGGCTAAAAAAATGATTGAAGCCGGTGCATGTGCAATTCAAATAGAAAACCAAGTATCTGACGCTAAACAATGTGGTCACCAAGCAGGTAAAGTTACTGTGCCGCATGAGGATTTTTTAGCAAAAATTAACGCAGTACGTTACGCCTTTTTAGAACTCGGTATTGATAACGGTATTATTGTGGCGCGTACTGATTCATTAGGTGCCAGCCTTACTCAAAAAGTACCGGTGTCGCAAACACCAGGTGACTTAGCAAGCCAGTACAATGCATTTTTAGAAACCACACCAATTAACGGTGTTGATGATTTAAATGAAGGCGACACAGCAATGAAAATTAATGGTCAGCTATGTAAACCAACTCGCCTAGATAACGGCTTATTTCAGTTCCGCGAGGGCACAGAAAAAGACCGCGTAGTACTAGATTGTATTACGAGCTTGCAGTCGGGCGCCGATTTACTGTGGATTGAAACAGAAAAACCGCATGTTAAACAAATAGCAGAGCTGGTAAATCGGGTTAAAGAGCACGTACCAAATGCAAAACTGGTATACAACAACTCACCTTCGTTTAACTGGACGCTTAAGTTTCGTGAGCAAGTTTACCAAGAATGGGCTGATGAAGGTCGTGATCTTAGCGCTTACCCAAGTATTACTGATAATAAAGGGCTTATGGCACCAGAAATGGATGCAACAGAGCTTGCGCAAGCTGCCGACTTATTAGTGCAAAACTTCCAGCGTGATGGTGCACGTGAAGCCGGTATTTTTCACCACTTAATAACCTTACCTACATACCATACAGCAGCATTAAGCACTGATATTTTATCTGAGGGTTACTTTGGCGATATGGGAATGCTAGCTTATGTACGTGATGTACAGCGCCAAGAGATTCGTCGTGAACAAGCATCGGTTAAACACCAAGACTTAGCGGGATCTAATATGGGCGATACACACAAAGAGTATTTTTCTGGTGATAACGCGCTAAAAGCCGGTGGTGAAGATAACACCATGAATCAATTTTAACTTCCTAACTAGATAGTGTTACTCAAGGGCCATTAGGCCCTTTTTTATTGTTTTAATCATTATGAGATCAGATTTTAACTAACATGACTCTTGTTGGATCACGATTTAACTAACGTAGGCGATTTTTAGATCAGAGTTTAACTAACCTTACTGTAAACCCCATTTTCGGCTTATATAGGAAGTAAAATAGTGCCAAATAGCTTAAAAAATATCGATAAGTTACTGATTTTTAGTTTATGGCTTTAAAATACTAAATTTATAAACCGATTTTTTACTAACTTAGCTACGTCACAAAACAACATTTTACTAACTGAAAGGCTATAAACAGTAGCTCAAACCGATTTTTTACCAACTCAAAGTTGTTAAAACGCTATAAACCGAAATTTTACCAACTCAACTACATATTGAATCTTGTATTTGAGGTTATACTTATTTAAATTAATTAATATGATAAAACTGTAAACCCCCTTTACAGTTTTATGACCATAAAAAAGCCACTTAAAATAAAGTGGCTTTTCTGTTTTTACTATTTAATTAAAGAGTAAAAAATGTAATTTTAACTATTTAGTGTGTTTATCAAACCACCATTGAATATAGGCAACTTTGGTCATTAAGTTTGATGGGCGGGTTGTAATACCATGCGATGCATTAGGAATACGCACCATTGCAGTATCAACACCTTGTAGTTTTAATGCTTGATAAAACTGCTCAGTTTCTGAAATTGGTGTACGGTAGTCAGATTCTCCAGTGAGCAACATAGTAGGGGTTTTAACGTTACCAACATAGCTAATAGGTGAGCGCTTCATGTAATGCTCAATGTGATCCCATGGTTTTCCTGGAAACCAGTAATCAGCAAAAAACGGGTAAAAATCGGCAGTTAGTACAAAGCTGATCCAATTAATAACAGGCTTAGCAACTACAGCTGCAGCAAAGCGATCGGTATGACCTACAATCCAAGCTGTTAATACACCGCCGCCAGAGCCTCCGGTTACAAACAATTTAGACTCATCAATAAAGCCTTTCGCTATTAGCGCATCAACGCCTGTCATTAAGTCATCAAAATCGTTACTTGGGTAATTGTGATGAATAGTTTGTGCAAACTCTTTACCGTATGAATCGCTGCCACGTGGGTTCATGTATAAGACGACATTTTCTTTGGCTGCAAACAGTTGAATTTCGGCGCTAAAGTGTGGACCGTAATTAGCTACTGGACCACCATGTATTTCTAGTATTAGCGGGTATTTTTTACTGCTATCAAATTTTGGCGGGTAGGCAATCCAACCTTGAATAGGTAGCTCATCATGACTTGATTTAATCCAAATTTCTTCCACTTTGGCGAGTTGCTTACTACCTAGTGCATCTTTATTAAGCGTAGTTAAGCGCTGTGCTTTACCGCGTTTAATAGTTGCTATATCTGCAGGGCGCTGAGTATCGGCAAGGGTAAAGGCTACTTCGCCATCTTCGCTTACATCAAAGTCGCCACCAGAATAAGGGCGACCAAAGGCAACACTGCCAATTTGAGTTGTTATTATTTTACGCTTGCCACTGCGTGGTTGATAGGCGAGGGCAGTTTGACCTTTATCTGCGTAGCTAAAGTACACGCCTTTTGAGTTTGCACTCCATTTTATTTGTCCTACGCTACGGTCAAAATTAGGCGTTAAACTTGTTGTGTTACCTGTTTTAAAATCACGAATATAAAGCTGAGTGTTTTCGTAGTTAGTGCGTTTATCATCGTAACCTGTGTACGCTAAGTAGCGACCATCTGGAGATACTTTAGGCTGCTCGTCAGGTCCGTTTCGGTCTGTAACTTTAGTTATATTTTGTGCGGCTAACTCGAGCTGATAGATTTCACTGTTTGTGGGTTTTAGCTGGTTGTTTATGTGCCTGTTTGCAGAAAAATAAAGCGATTTACCATCGTTGCTAAAACTTACATCGCCTGCGTTATCAAATTCATCATTAGTTAGTTGTGTGGCATTACCACCATTAGCATCAATCGAAAATAATTGGCTAAAGCCCTTTTGTGTGTAACCGCCACCATCTGAACGGTAGTAAACATCATCAATAAATTTAGCAGGCTCTGCCCATGTGGCACCTTTTGGTTTACCCGGTAAGCTCACTGGCGCTGAAGTAGCGCTTGGAACAAACATGCTAAATATTAATTGGTTAGAATCAGGGCTCCATGTAATCGCTCGTGGGCTAGCGGTTAAGTTACTAATTTTTGCCATAGCACCTGTTTTAAGCCATTTTATATATATTTGGCTGCTACCATCGCGAGTTGATATAAACGCAAGGCGTTGACCATCAGGAGAGAGTACTGGCGAATAATCCATATGCACGCCAGAGGTTAGCGGCTGCATTTGTTTAGTTTTGTAATCAACAGACCAAATGTTACCTACTTTGCGATCTGTTTTTATATCCATACGATTACGCACAAAGTAAACGGTTTTACCGTCTTCGGTTATATCTATCTGATTCGCATATTCTAAATTAAACACATCTTGCAGCTGTAGAGTATTTGTTTCAGCGTAGGCTAAATTGCTACAACCTAAAACGAGGCTAAGTGTTAAAAGCTTTTTCATTTTTATCCCTGTTGTTATTTTTTAATTTGCTAAGTAGTTATATGTTAGGGATTATTAAATTAACAGTAGGATGCGATGAAGCTCTTATTTAACTCTATGAGTTAAAGCTGTAAAGGGGGTTTACAGCTTATATTAAGGATTGTGATAAAAGCCTAATTTACTGATTCACAAAGTGCTTTTATATCTTTTATAAGCGCTATGCCATCGGCGTTGTCGCCATGTACACATAAGCTATGTGCGTTGAGTGTTAGTTTTTTTCCTGTTTGCGTTGTCACGCTACCATCAGATAAAAGCTGAGTAACTTGCTCTAGTAATGCCGCTTTGTTATGAACGCTGCCCTCAATTTTTCGTGAAACTAAATGCCCGTCGTCGGTGTACTGTCTGTCGGCAAATGCCTCGAGTATTAGCTCAACTCCTGAATCTTTAGCTATTTTAATGTGCTTATTGGCATTTTTAGTCGCTAAAACCATTAGTTTTAAATCTGTTGGGTAGCTGGCAATTGCATTTATAACGGTTTGTAATATTTGCTCATCAGCCATCATGTCGTTATAAAGTGCGCCGTGCGGTTTAACATAGCTAAGTGTTAAACCTTGCACTTTTGCCATCCCTTCAATAGCGGCTATTTGATAATGCAGGCAATTTGTAAGCTCTTTTTCGCTAAGTACCATTGAGCGCCTACCAAAGCCCTGCTTATCTGGATAACTTGGATGAGCGCCAATTTGTACGTTATGCTGCTTGGCAAGTACAAGAGTGTTTGCCATTACGTCGGCATCACCTGCATGGAACCCACACGCAATATTAGCCATATCAATATGTGGCATTACGTCATCGTCTAGCCCCATTTTCCACGCGCCAAAGCTTTCGCCTAAATCACAATTGAGTTTCATATTAGTGCGCCTTTTGCGGTTTTATTGTGACAGGTAATACGCCGTTAGCCGGTGCTTCTCCTAGTAACACTTTTGCAAGTGCGGTAAAAGCAGGACCAGATACAATATCATTTTTATCTACATCAATATTATATGCATACGATGCAAGTACAGCATTTGCATAATCGCCAAATTTAGCAATGTCGTAAGGGGCTCTTAGGCTTATAAAAACAGTGCTTTTGTTTTCCTCTTTTGCCACTTTTAATAATGACTCAAGTGCTTTTGGCTGCTCTGCATTATTAAGCGCAAAATTAGGATCGTCTTTTAAATCATCCATACCGCCAATTTCTACTGCACTTTGATTCGGCGTTGCATTGCCGGCTATAACTACATCAGCAGCGTGTATTTGTGCTTTTGCGAGTTCAGGGTTAAACCCTTGTAGGCTGCTACAGGTATAGTTTAGTTTTTGCTGGCTGATAGCTTCAATCGCTTGCTGCATTGCCATACATTTACGCGTGTCGGGCATAATAATATGAACATTACTTCCTGCTTTTAAATTGAGCGGCAAAGTACTGTTATTATTTTTAACTTGCGTTATTGCCTCTACAGCAAGCTGCGCTTCTATTTCACGATGTGCTGCACTGCCAATTGTTTGCTTAGCATTTATGAGCGCGGTAATAGGGTCAAAATTAGTGCTTAATCTAAATTTATTTTTAAGTGTAATTATACGCTGTGCAGATTGTGCTATTTCTTGCTCATCAAGTTGGCTTGATTTAACCGCTGCAACAAGCTCTTTAATAAGGGCATCGAGCTTGTTTAAATCATCCGGTGTTCTTATTTCAAAGGGCATTAGGGCAATGTCAGCCCCAGCCGCAAACGTATTTATTACCGCTTGAGTTGGTGTGAAAAAGTTACTAATGCCAGCCATATCAAGTGCATCGGTTACTACAACACCTTGGTAATTAAGCTCACCACGTAAAATGTCAGTAATGATTGCGCGCGACATTGTTGCCGGTTTTATCATAGTTTTGCCATTAACACTTACAAACGTTGTGCTATCGAGCGCGGGATATTGAATATGCGCCGTCATTATCATGCCTGGATTTTGCTTGGCGATAATATGTTTAAACGGTGCTAAATCTTGCTCGTAAATAACCTCTTTTGCATGGTTTACTTTAGGCAAACCTGTATGGCTATCTACGTTTGTATCGCCGTGGCCTGGAAAGTGCTTTAACGAGGTAATAACGCCGTTGTTCTCAAATCCTGCAACCTGTGCGGCGCCTAATTTACTCACTAATGCTGGGTTTTCACCAAACGAACGTACGTTAATAACAGGGTTGTCGGGGTTCATGTTTACATCAACCGTGGGTGCGTAGTTTACATTGATACCCAGCGAATTTAGCTCTTTAGCTATAACAGTTGCTGTTTTTGTCGCAAAGCTTGTTCCGTGTTTTTTGTATGTTGCGCCAATCGACATATTACCGGTAAATGAGGTAGCAACATCGCGGGGTAAACGTGCTACACGTCCGCCTTCTTGATCTATAGATATAAATAGCGGCAGCTTACTACTGGACTTACTTGCAGCTGTTTGCAATTGGCTATTAAGCGTAATGGTTTGTTCTATCGATTGGGTGTTTTCAGAAAATAAAATAACCCCACCAATATCGTATTTTGCAATAGCGACGGCAAGCTCATTAGGTAACTCGGTCATTGGAGTTCGGCATTTATTACTTACTCCTTGCTGGCAAAAGTAGCGAAAGTCGAGTATTAGCTTTTGTCCAAGTTGTTGTTCAAGAGAAAGCACGGGTTTAGCAAACGAGGATTGTAATGGCATTAAGCACCCAGATAAAAAAACGATAGACGATACAATACACTTATTTAGCAAAACACACTCCAAGGCTAAAAAGTAGATAAGTGTATGCAGCTTATCTACTTTTTGGTGTAACTGCAAAGCCATACGCCAAGTGTTTTTACAAGCTTAATAGGTGCTTAAGGTGTGTATTTATTAGTAGCTTATTTGTATGTGGGGGAGCATATTTGGCGAGCTGGTATTTAGCTTAGCATTAATATTATAAACGTGTTTAAGGCGCTTTGTTGTTAGTACGTCCTTTGGTGAGCCTGCTGCTTCAATAACTCCGTTATTGATCATATAAATTCTATCTGCAAAACTCGCCGCTAATGACAGGTCGTGTATAACGGCTATAACACCAGCCCCTTGCAGTGCAATACTTTTAGCTTGAGCCATTACATCGTACTGATGAAAAATATCTAAGCTTGATGTTGGCTCGTCTATTAATAAATAAGCTGGTTTGTTTGCTTTTAAACAAGGTTGAATTTGGCAAAGTACGCGGGCTAATTGCACGCGTTGCTTTTCTCCCCCAGATAACTGCGTAAAAGTATGATTTTTTAAATGAGTAATGCCTAGCGCTTGCATTGTTTGGTTTGAAAATGCCTTTAAAGCGTGTTGGCTAAACTGTGTTTGGTGTGCAAAATGTGCCATATCAACAACTTCATTTACGGTAAAAGGGAAGTCGAGTTCATAACTTTGAGTGAGCACTGCGCGGCACATAGCTAAGCTTTCTACAGAATATGTATGCAGCGGTTGATCGTTAAGTGTAATGCTACCTTGTGCTAATTTTATATCGCCGCATAGTGCCTTTAATAATGACGATTTACCCGCGCCATTTGGCCCAATAATAACGACAACTTCTTTTGGTTTTACATAAAAATCTACATTACTTAATAAGCATTTAGAGCCAACGCTTGCTGATATATTGTTAGCGCACAACATTAGTGGCTCCTTTGTTTGTAGGTTTTTAATAGCATAAGTAAAAAGAATGGACCGCCAATTGCGCTAGTAATTAAACCAATAGGAAGTTCTGCTGGAAGCATTACTGTGCGCGCGAATAAATCGGCAAGGCTAAGCAGTAATGCACCGCCTAAAATACTTGCTGGCATTAAATACCGATGATCGGGTCCTAATATTAATCTCACTATGTGCGGCACAATAAAGCCAACAAACCCAATTATGCCTGTTATTGAAACAGCCGCTCCAGTGCACAAAGCTGTGCAGATAAAAACTTGTTTTTTAAGGCGCGTAACGTTTATGCCTAAATGCTTGGCCTGCATTTCGCCTAATAAATATAAGTTAAGTGGTTTAGCGAGGCGTATTAATAGTGCAATGCTAATTATAATTGCACAAAGCGAGGGGATCATCATTGCAAAATGATTACCAGCAAGTGATCCCATACTCCAAAATGTTAGATCGCGAAGTTGTTGCTCGTTACTAATTAAAGTTAGCCCACCAATAAATGATCCAACAATTGCATTTACGGCTATTCCTGCAAGTAATAAGCTAATAATGGTAAATTGCCCACTGTGAGCGCTTAATCTATAAATAAATGCGCATACGGCAATGCATCCAAAAAACGCACCAACAGGTACAGCGTAAACGCCAAGTGTATTACTAAAGTCAGCAAATAAAGTGGTGCCTAATACAATGGTTGCTACCGCGCCGAGTGCCGCGCCGCTCGATACGCCAATTAACCCAGGATCGGCTAATGGGTTTCTAAAAATAGCTTGCATAGCCGCGCCACAAGCAGCTAATCCGGCTCCTACTACCATTGCTAATATAATGCGAGGTAAACGGATTTGCCAAATAATTGCATTTTTTAAACTGTCGCTTTCAAGATTATTAACAATAGCGATAATTTCGCTAAAACTTAAGCTAACGCCTCCTTTGCTAAGTGCTATAAAAAACATTAAAACACAGGCTAAAAATAAACACGGAATAGCCATTTTTCGCTGTTTATTTTGAGTTAGTACAGTGCTACCTAGTGCCAACATATTACTTACTCACTTAGCGCAGGCGTAGTTTCAGATGTTTTAGCAAACCTGAATTTATAACCTGCAGGCAATTTAGCCTTTGGATGCAATACGCTTGCAAGCTCTACTACTGCTTGTGGGGTACGTGGTCCCATTCCTAGCAAGTAGCTCCCATCAAAGCTATAAACTTGCTTATTTTTAGCCGCATTAGAAAACTTAAAATGATCTAACTTAGTAATATTGGTCAGCGGATCATCGCCATGGCGACCCATAGTAATAATAACATCGGGATTAAATGCTAATGCCGCTTCGGTTGAAAGTGGTTTCCAGTTATCTAATTGCTTGGCGACTATATTAATACCGCCAGCGGCGTTAATTAATTCATTTGCAGAAGTATGTGCACCGGCAACAATGGGTTGTCCGCTGCGTACACTTAAAATAAATAATACACGAGGCTTATAATCTGATTGCGATAAAACATAGTGCAGTGCGTCTCTATCGGCTTTTAAGCTATTTGCTAAGGCTTGACCTTTAGCAGGTACATTTAGTAATTCTGCAACATGGTTTATTTTATTTTCGATACCTAAAAAATTATCTTCGTCTGAAAGAATAACCATATTAACGCCCGTACTTTGCAGTTGCGTAACTACTTTTTTAGGGCCTGTATCGGCTTCTCCTAAAACAAGATCTGGGGTTAAAGAAAGTATGCCCTCGGTACTTATTTTTCGTACGTAACCTATTTGTGGTTTTTGTTTTGCGGCGACGGGAAATACACTTGTACTATCTACACCTACAATTCTGCTTTGTTCGTCAAGCGCATAGATTATTTCGGTTATTGATCCCCCTGATACAACGATCCTTTGTGGGTTTGGCTCAGCAGCTTTTGCTAAACCTGTTGTTAACAAGCTTATGACGACTAAATATACAAATAGGGGTTTCATAACAAATCCGATGTTGGTACTATAAGTTAATGCAAATACTAACAGTTATCATTTATATTTAATAGTTATGAAGTTTATTATTTTTGTTTTTTGCTCCGCACTTATTCACTTTATTGGTTTATTTATACAAACCGAAACGGATACACCTATTACATTTTTAGAAGGTCAAAAAGCCGATAGGGTATCTATAAATTTGATTAATTCGCAACCAGTTATAAGCCAAAGTCCAGCTCCAAAGGCAAGTGTGCAACCTGTATCAGCAGTTAAACCTACGCTAAACACTGAATTTTCGGGAGAAAAGCAGCACGTAAGTAAAGTAGTGAAGCCAGATGATAAACCCGTAACTAAGCCTGTTATTAAAAAAGAACTTTCTAAAGTAAAACCGCAATTAAAGCCGATGGTTAATCAGGAAGTAGTACTTAAAAATGAGCTTGTAGTAAATAACTCAGCACAAAGTGAAAAACCGCCAGAACCTAAAATACCAGATACCAAAGCTGACTCGGTTAAAGCTCCTGCACCAATGTCCTCTGCTGCTAAATTAAGTGAGCAAAACTCTGCAACGAGTCAGTTAGTAAAAATAGCCACATTACCTTTATTTAAAGCGCCAAAACCGGCTTTATCTTACCCATTACGCGCAAAAAAAAGAGGTTACGAAGGTATTGCTATGCTGCAAATAGAGCTCAATAAAAATGGCGAAATTGCCAAGCTTACACTGTTAAAAAGCAGCGGTTTTGCTGAGCTTGATAAAGCTGCACTCAATAATGTAGCGCAATGGCAGTTTTATCCAGTGTTAAAAAACAACCATCCAATAAAAGCATTGTTTAGCGTACCAATTAAGTTTTCGTTAAACGCATAATTAAGAGTATTCAAATGGAATCTGTATTTAATGCCATTGGCGTAATGGCTTGGCCATTATTGTGTTTATCAATAATTGCATTGGCTATTGTACTAGAGCGCAGTTACGTACTTGTATTTGCTAAGTGGCAGTTACAACAGCACAAGGCAGGGAGTAGCCAATTTGCAAGCGCACTTAAAAGCAGGCAACAACAACCCAGTGAGCAGCGCTTACAGTGGTGCCAATTATATTTGCAAGATTGTGTAGTTAATTGGCGTAAGCGATTAAATATGCTTAGTTTACTCGCCTCTTTAAGCCCATTAATGGGATTGTTAGGAACCGTATGGGGGTTGGTGGTGATGTTTAAAAATATTGCACAAACAAATCAAGCCGTTACTCCTGCATTATTAGCAGATGGATTGTGGGAAGCTATGTATTCAACTATGGCCGGGTTGGTTATCGCTATTCCGTGTTTATTAGCCAGTGGATTATTAAACGGTTTACTTGATGGGCTGCAAAATGAATTTACGCGAATTATTAATCACTTAAATTATAAATTTACATTTAACGAACTTCCTCATGCTTGAGCTACCAACAACCAATTCAAAAACAGTTTTATTACCCGATTTAACTGCTTTATTAGATGTACTGTTTATTTTATTGGTGTTTTTATTGCTCACCGCAGCAGTAAAATTAAACATGCTTGATGTCACGTTGCCTGACACCGGCAAAAACACGAGCACACCGGTGCAACAGGCTGATGTACAGGTACTAAGTGTACGTATACATAATGGCAAAGCACAATATGGACTCGAACAACAATTATATGACTCCCTAAGTAGCGCCATAGCAGGGTTAAAAGTAGTAAAGCAAGATATTCCTCTTTATTTAGCGGTTGATGAGCAAGTACCAAGTGGAGATCTTGTTGCATTGTTAGCGGCACTTTCAGCAGAAAAATATCAAATTGCAAATATTTTAGTTAAAAGCGAGTGATAATTATTATCATTTAAGTGTTATTTTGTTATAGTGCATCCGCTTTAGGTTACTAGGGGCTACGGCTAAAGCGTTATGTAACTAAACACTGACTAAGTGCTGTGTTTAAACTAAATAAAACTATAAATGGAGTTAATTATGCGCCTTTCAAAACTGGCTTTATGTATTGCCAGCGTTTCAATGCCTCTTATGGCTGCTGAGCCTGAAATAACAAACAGTTCAGACACACAAACCCCAGTAACAGCATTAGATGCCGTAACAGTAACAGCTACGCGTACCGAAAAATCAGCTTTAAATTCAGCCCAAGCAGTTAACGTTATTACCGAACAACAAATAGAGCGAGTACTTGCCAGTACTTTATTTGACAGCCTAACTAATGTTCCTAATGTTACATCAACGGGTGGACCTAGAAGTGGGGGTCAAAAATTTAGCGTACGAGGCTTTAGTGATGCTGAAGATGTATTAATAAGTGTAGACGGCGCTATTCAAACTTTTGAAAAGTATAGAATGGGTAGCTTTTTTTCAGACCCTGAACTTTATCGCTCTGTGAGCATAAAGCGCGGACCAAGTACGGTGTTACATGGCGGTGGCGCACTTGGTGGCGTGGTAGAAATGGAGCTTAAAGATGCGAGCGACTTTTTAGCCCCTAACGAAAAAGCGGGCGCCAAGGTTAAGCTTGGGCACCATGGTAATAATAATGAAAATAACGGTACAGTTTACGCCTATGCCAGACCAACTGAGTCACTTGATTTAGTTGCCGCTTATGTAAAAAGAAGCAGTGACGATTTTGAATTATCAAATGGTGAAACACTTGATAACTCTGGTATTGAAGCCGAATCGTTATTACTTAAAGGTGAATATTACTTAAATGAAGACTCCCTTATAGGGATTTCTTATACAAAAAGTGAAGACAGCCAACGAACTGAGTTTAACACTACCGATCCTGGTGCGTGGGGAACCGTTTATAGAACCATAGAGCAATCAGTTACTAATTTAAGTTACGAGCTTAACCCTGCAAATAACCCTTATGTAAATCTAAATGCGCGTTTTGGTTATAGCCAAAGCCATGTTACTGAGAGCGATGGGTCGGGTACGTTAAAAGATTTTATTGGCATAGCCTCTAATTACGAATACAACATAGCTACATTAGATATAGCAAACACTTCGGTACTTAATAAACATACTTTAACGTATGGGGTTCAATATTCAGATAAAGAACGTGTTGGCTCAAAGCTAAGTTACCCTTGCCTTAATTTAGACTTTCAAACATATGAGTGTATTGAATACGCAAACGATGCTGTACAAGATGAAATAACGTCTCAACCAGGCGGCACGCAAAAGCGCTTAGGTGTTTACATTCAAGATGAATTTACATGGCAAGCACTTACACTAACGGGTGGGCTACGTTTTGAAAAATACAAGACAACAGCAACCTCAAACTTTAATGCGTTATTTAGCGAGTTAGATACCGAAACAGAGCACTCTCAAGTTGTACCCGCTATTACAGCTAATTATCAATTAAATAAACAATTCGCTATTTTTGCAAGTTATCAAGAAGGGTTTAGAGCACCATTAATAGATGAATTGTACGACCAATACAGTGGTCGCGATCCGGCTTTAGACCTGCAAGTAGAAAAAAGCAGTAATAAAGAAGTTGGCGTAAGTTATCAAACGCTCAATGTGTTTACTAATAGAGATGCGCTAACGGCTCGTTTTATTTACTTTGATATAGATGTGGATGATGAAATTCAATCAGACACAAGCAACACAACTAACCCTTCACCGTCTCCACGTTATAGCAATATTGGCGACAATCAGCGCGATGGTATTGAGTTTGAGGTTAATTATGCTCACACCATTGGTTATGCCAACCTCTCTTACAGCACTATTTCAGGAGAGGACGAAAATAATGAATCTTTGTGGTATTTACCTGCTGATAAATTAGCGCTTGATGCTGGTTTAAACTTTTTTGACGATACCGTTAAAACAGGCCTTAGTATTCAAAATATTGATAAGCGTACTGTGTTTGTTAGTGGTAACGAGGAGCAACAAAAAGGTTATACATTAATAGGAATGAATGCTAGTTGGGATATAAACAAGAGCTGGAACGCACGGGTCGCTATTGATAATTTATTTGATAAAGAATACCAGGTAATAGCAGGCACCGGCGGTGGAATTGGTGATTACGGTGTAGGTCGTAATATTAAAACCCAAGTTAGCTTTAGATTTTAAATTGCTGCTGCAGCATTTGGTGTGTTGCAGCTTTTTTAGGAGCATATAATGAACACGTTACTCAATCAATACCAAGCCTTAAAAGTAGAACAACCGACTATTAAAGCGGTTGATGCCGCTTTAAAACTAGCTACTTCCGAAGCACAATTAGTTGCTGCACAAGTAGGCATTAGCGCAATTAAACTCGATATAAACCATATCGAAAGCATACTTAAAGGTTTAAAAAAACTTGAGCATGTGATGGCAATGACTCGAAACGAGCTTGTTGTAAACGAAATTAAAGGTTGTTACGAGAAGCTTTATACATCTGAGCGTAACAATCAGAAAATGGCGATAGCTATAAACCCAGGTGGAATAGACCTAAGACTATTTTTATATAAATGGGCGAGTGTATTCGCCGTTAAGCTAAATAACATGGTAAGTATTCAGTGTTTTGACAAGCACGGTCGAGCTGTTCATAAAATATTTAGTACAGAGCAAACCAATTTAACTGCATACGATGCATTAATTAATAAGTACAGCGACAACGAGCAAAGCACTACTTTAACTGTCGAGCCAAAAGCTATAGATGAATTAAAATTTAAGCCTCTAGAGGCTATTAATGTAACGGGCTTTTTAAAAGCGTGGGAAAACCTTCAAGATGTGCATCATTTTCCTGCATTGTTAACCGAATTTGAAATAGGTAGAACACAAGCTCTTGAGCTAGCACAGCCTCATAGGTTGGATCTTAAGGAATAAAACTTGAAAACATGCTCTGAATTTGATCTGATAGTAATCGCCAAACCACTATCTATCCCAAAAGCAGAGCATGAATAAATATAATACTGAGTTAAACAAAATA
>NZ_JADYXF010000048.1:0-34307 GCF_015864385.1 Pseudoalteromonas sp. SWXJZ94C | reverse complement strand
AACTATCAGTTTTTTGTCAAAATATGCACGAAGAGCGAACCCAAAAAGAGATAAAGAAAAAGGACGATTAAAATGCGGCCTGAATCCAATTATCTCTTAATGTCTAACCTATGAACTTATATTAGGTTAACTTATATTAGCGAGCGCTTTGAGGTAGTTGCTATGCAGAGTTTGCCAGTCACTCGCGTGCCAATTGAATGGCTCGTTTCGACCTTGTTCTTTTAAAAATGAGCGCTCAAGACGTGCCATATTACTTTGTTGCCATTGTAGGTTAGGCGCTCTTATTTCACCTCTATCAAAGTCGATAATATACACATCACCAGTATCATCAAACAAAATATTATTAATGTTTAAATCGGCGTGATACACACCTTTTGAATGAAATAGCGCGATTGTTTTAGCTATTCCCTCTAACTCATCTTCAGTCAATGAGCGTTCAATTAATATGTCGAGTACACTTTTAGCGCCTTTAACAGCTTCTGTAATAATATCACCACGATAAATTAATCCGCTGCGAGTTACTTTAGCTGCAATAGGGGTTGGTACGTTTAAACCAAGCTCTATAAGTTTACTCATTAAGCTAAACTCTTTATACACACGGGTTTGTTCAAGCCCAGGGTATAAATACTGATCGCTTAGCAATTTACCCACTAAGCCACCGCGCCAATAATGCCTAAGTACGGCTGTTAATTCGTCTTGCTTAAAAAACCACGCAGTTGCTCGACCTTTTTTAGCGCCCACAATTTTATTTTGTTGTTGCCAATAATTTGCATCAAACCAATCGAGGGTAATTTGGCTTGTGTATTTAGGGTGGCTTAATACAGTGTGGTTGCCTTGCACGTGTTGTTTAAACATAGCTCTGCGTAATTGCTAAATAATGTGCCTATATTAGCGCGTTTTAAAGCTGAGGATAAGTGCTTGCAATAGCGTGATTATAATTTAAGATCGGCTTTTGTATTTAATACCTAAGGGAATGCGTGACTCAAGCTCCTAATTATTCATCTATTTGTATATTAAGACTCTCAGCCATTGGTGACGTATGTCATGGTGTGAGTGCTGTACAAGCTATTCAAAAAGCACACCCTAATGCAAAAATTACGTGGGTTATTGGCAAAATAGAAGCCATGCTACTTGCCGATTTACCGGGTGTTGAGCTGGTGGTATTTGATAAAAAACAAGGCAAAGCAGCGCTTAAAAGCTTAAAGCAACGCTTTAAAGGTCAACAGTTTGATGTACTACTTAACATGCAAGTTGCACTAAGGGCTGGGTTTGTAGCGCGTTGTATTCCGGCAAAAGTAAAAATAGGCTTCGATTGGGCGCGTTCAAAAGAATTACATAGCTTATTTATTAATAAACGAATAGCCCCAGAAGCTCAGGCGCATGTGCTTGAAGGCTTTAAAGGTTTTGCAAAAGCCATCGGTGTAGCTGATTATAAACCGAGTTGGAACATGCCATATACAGAGCAAGACCAAGCGGTTGCCGATGAACTATTAACACCAGAATACCTAACTAATAAACTATTAGTAATATCTCCAGCAGCAAGTAAAGCACAGCGTAATTGGTTGGCTGAACGTTATGCAGCATTGGCTGATTATGCAAGCGAGCAAGGCTTTAAGGTGGTATTGACGGGTGGTCCAACAGAGCTTGAAATTAACCTAGCAAATAGCATTGTAGAGCATAGCAAAACACCTATTTTAAATTTAGTGGGCAAAACGAAACTCAAAGAATTGTTGTGCGTGTTAAAGCGTGGCAGCTTAGTGCTCGCGCCCGATACAGGCCCTGCACATATGGCGGTAACTGTTGGTACGCCGGTTATTGGTTTATATGCACATTCAAACCCAGCACGAACAGGCCCTTACTTATATCAAGATTACGTGGTTGAGGTTTATCATCAAAATTTGCTTAAGCAAACAGGTAAAACAGCTAAGCAAGTACCGTGGGGTACGCGCGTAAAAGGCGATGACTTAATGAGCCAAATTACGGTTGATGATGTAAAAGCGATGTTTAACCATGTTGTACAAAAAGAGTCTTTGTAATGAATGTACAACAAAAAAATAAAGCGCTTTTTTTAGATCGAGATGGCGTGGTAAACGTTGACCATGGTTATGTGTATCAAAGCGATAAATTTGAATTTATTGAAGGTGTTTTTAGCACTTGTAAAGCATTTTATGATGCGGGCTATAAAATCATAATCGTCACTAATCAATCTGGAATTGGTCGAGGTTATTACACCGAAGCTGATTTTTTAGCACTAACTGATTGGATGAAAGCCCAATTTAGTGCGCACAGTATTGAAGTTACCGATGTGTACTTTTGCCCTCATCACCCTAAAAAAGCGCACCCTGAATATTTGAAAGAGTGCAGTTGCAGAAAGCCTGCGCCAGGTATGTTATTGCAAGGCATACAAGAGCATAACATCGACCCTGCTTGCAGTATTATGGTGGGCGATAAACTCAGTGATATGCAGGCTGCAAAAAAAGCAGGGATCACTACCCGCGTTTTAGTGCGTTCAGGTCAAAGCTTTGATGAAAGTGCCAAGCAAGAGGCTGATTTAATTATCGATTCTATAAACAGTTTACCTGCGCTTTTAAAGACATAAATAAACTAAACAGATTAGCCTGTAAACTGGCAGGAATTCCTTCCAGTTTAGGGCGTTTGCGACGAACTGCAAACCGTGCATTTTCCCCATTAAACTTTTACAATACCCCCCATAATAAACAGTCGCTTAAATGTGGTTGTTTACCCGTTCAAATAAATGGAGAACACAGATGAGAGCATCTGCTTTTTTTAGCCAGCTACAACAGCAAATTGAAGACGTAAAAACCGAAGGTTTGTATAAAAGCGAACGTATTATTAAATCTCAGCAGCAAGCTCAAATCGAAGTTGCGTCAGGTAAAGTAATTAACTTTTGTGCTAATAACTACTTAGGTTTAGCTAATAGCCCAGAGCTAATTGAAGCTGCGCAAAATGGTTTAAATAATCATGGTTTTGGTGTTGCGTCTGTTCGTTTTATTTGTGGTACGCAAGATATTCATAAAACACTAGAGAAAAAAATCAGTGAGTTTTTAGAAACAGAAGACACCATTCTATATTCTTCATGTTTTGATGCAAACACAGGCTTGTTTGAAACCATTCTAGGCGCAGAAGACGCTATTATTTCTGATTCATTAAACCATGCATCAATTATAGATGGTGTACGTTTGTGTAAAGCCAAGCGTTTTCGTTATGCAAATAACGACATGGCTGATCTTGAAAAGCAACTTATTGCAGCAGATGAAGCTGGCGTTAAAACGAAACTAATAGCTACTGATGGCGTGTTTTCTATGGACGGCGTTATTTGTAATTTAGAAGCTGTGTGCGACTTAGCTGATAAATACGATGCACTTGTTATGGTTGATGACTCTCATGCTGTTGGCTTTGTTGGCGAAAACGGTAAAGGTACACCAGAGTACTGTAATGTATTAGATCGTGTAGATATTATCACCGGTACATTAGGCAAAGCGCTAGGCGGCGCTTCAGGTGGTTATACTTCGGGTAAAAAAGAAATTGTTGAATGGTTACGCCAACGTTCACGCCCTTATTTGTTCTCAAACTCATTAGCACCTTCAATTGTTACTGCATCAATTAAAGTACTTGAAATGCTAGAAAGTGGCGGCGAGCTTCGCGCTAAACTTTGGTCAAATGCTAAATATTTCCGTGAGCAAATGGAAACTGCTGGCTTTACTTGTGCAGGTAAAGATCATGCAATCATCCCAGTAATGCTAGGAGATGCAAAAGTAGCCTCGTTAATGGCTGATAAGCTACTTGCTGAAGGTATTTATGTTACTGGTTTTTCATTCCCTGTAGTACCAAAAGGGCAAGCCCGCATTCGTACACAAATTTCAGCGGCGCATAGCATTGAGCAACTCGATATTGCTATTGATGCATTTACCCGTATTGGTAAAGAAATGGGCGTTATTTAATTTTATTTTAAACCGAAGCCTCGCTTCGGTTTTTTAGTTGAGTGTGAATTATGAAAGCATTATCTAAATTAAAAGCAGAACCGGGCATTTGGATGACAGATGCACCAAAGCCAGAAGTGGGTCATAACGACTTGCTAATTAAAATTCGTAAAACAGCTATTTGTGGTACCGACGTACATATTTACAAATGGGATGAATGGGCAAGTAAAACGATTCCTACTCCTATGGTTGTTGGTCACGAATATGTTGGTGAAGTCGTTGATATGGGTCAGGAAGTTCGTGGCTTTAAAGTTGGCGATCGCGTATCGGGTGAAGGTCATATTACCTGTGGGCATTGTCGTAACTGTCGTGCTGGGCGTGTACATTTATGCCGCAATACAACGGGTGTTGGCGTAAATCGTGAAGGTGCATTTGCAGAGTATTTAGTTATTCCTGCATTTAACGCATTTAAAATTCCAGATAATATTTCTGATGAACTGGCTTCAATTTTTGACCCATTTGGCAACGCTGTTCATACCGCATTATCGTTCGACTTAGTTGGCGAAGATGTACTTATTACTGGTGCAGGTCCAATTGGTATTATGGCAGCAGCAGTTGCTAAGCACGTGGGTGCTCGCCACGTTGTTATTACCGACGTAAACGAATACCGCCTAGATTTAGCACGTAAAATGGGCGCATCACGTGCTGTAAACGTGGCAAGCGAAAAGCTTGAAGACGTAATAAAAGAGCTAGGTATGACAGAGGGCTTTGATATTGGTCTTGAAATGTCAGGTGTGCCAAGCGCTTTTAATTCAATGCTTAATAACATGAACCACGGCGGTAAAATTGCCATGCTAGGTATTCCACCATCTGATATGGCGGTTGATTGGAACCAAGTTATTTTTAAAGGTTTAGTGATTAAAGGTATTTACGGTCGCGAAATGTTCGAAACGTGGTACAAAATGGCAAGCTTGATTCAATCTGGTCTTGATTTAAACCCAATCATTACACATCAGTATTCTGTGGATGACTTCCAAGCTGGCTTTGATATGATGATTTCAGGTCAGTCAGGTAAAGTAATTTTAAACTGGGATTAGTTCCTCACTAAATTACAAGAAGGGCGGCTTTAGCCGCCTTTTTTATACTATTAATTAAAGAGACTTCAATGGCATTTAAATATATTTCTATAGCGCAAACGTTAGAGCTTTTAGATAAAGAAGACGTTGTAATTGCAGATATTCGTGATCCTAATTCGTATCAAGCTGGTCGTATTCCTGGTTCAGAAGCACTTTCTAACGGTAATATTGCACAATTTATGATGGAAAAAGAATTCGATCAGCCAATTATTATTGTGTGTTACCACGGTATGAGCTCTCAAGGCGCAGCTAGTTATTTAGTTGAGCAAGGCTTTGAAGATGTTTACAGTATGGATGGCGGTTTTACTGCTTGGGAAGCGGCTTATAGCGAGAAAGTAGAGCGATGATAGAGCTTGGCAGTTTAAATAACCCGCGCGCCGCACAGGGCTTTATAGATTATTTAAAAAGCCAAGGTTTGAAAGGGCAATTACATTCAGCAGATGGCAGTAATGTCATTGTTAGTGTGCTTGAAGAGGATTTTCATCAAGTTCAGCCCTTATGGATTGAATTTACACAAAACCCTAACCATGAAAAATACCAGCAAGCATCTTGGGATGTAGGTGGCACACAGTCGCCACTTAAGTATCAAGGGCAATCACTTAATTTAGTTGAGCGTTTTAAAGCGCTTAGTTGGCTTAATCAAACGGTTAGCATATTAAGCATTGTTATTTACGTTGCTTTTTTATTAGGTGGATTTGAGCAAATTTATACGGTGCTGCAATTTAATCCAACTCAACCGCTTAGTTGGTTAACACCTGCGCTTGTGCATTTTAGCGCTATGCATATTGTGTTTAACTTAATTTGGTGGATGTCGCTTGGCGATAACATTGAAAAACAGTGCGGAAAATTAAGTTTAGTCGGGCTTTTTTTAGTAACAGCGCTGTTAAGTAATTGGGCGCAATATTTAATGGTTGGACCCAACTTTGGTGGATTAAGTGGCGTTGTGTACGGTCTACTTGGCTTTTGTTGGATTCATAGCTTTTTAAACCCTAACAAACCAGCTCTGGTTAGTACGGCTATTATTGGTTTTATGTTGATTTGGTTAGTACTTGGTTTTGCTGATGTATTGTTTGTAGGTATGGCTAATTGGGCACATTTAGGTGGGTTAATTAGCGGCATGGCTTACGCATATACCGCGAATATATTTAATGCAAAACGTTAACAGTTAAATACTAATGGTATAAATACTTAGTAAACAGGACTTCACGGATGATCTCTTTTCCTGTTTCTTCTTTTAGTAGGCTTTTAATTTTTTCTGCACATTTTGCGCGTATTTCTTCGCGACCAGTAAGGGATTTTATTTTTTCTTCAGGCTCTTTCGAAAATATTTCGACTAAGGCATCGCGTAGTAAAGGGGTATGGTGCTCAACAATGGCAATGTCTGATGTGTTATTAAGCATTAAATCAATAGTAACGCGCACATAGCCCATTTTTTTACTTGATGCGCCAATGTAATTAGTAATTATATCTGGTTCAAAGCCAAAATAACCAACAGTTGATTCTGCACGCGCTGTTAAGCTCATAAAGCTTGTTATGAATGTAAAAATGCCTACGTATACTATTTTTTTCATATTTAAAGCGTTTTCCTAAACCAGTTACAAATAGTTTATACTTAATAGAGTGTAATAAACAGCGCAGAGCAGTTATTTATGGCAGTAAATCATCACTTTTTCAAATGCATTGGCGATGTTATTATTGCCTCGGTTTTTATTAAATTGAGTTATTGTGACTACTTACCCTATTTTTTTATCCGCCAATTGGCAACATACCTCACAGGTAAATGACTTATCGGCTGTAGAATGTGATTGGTTATTTGAACAGCATTCATTAACAGCTAAATTAAAAAGTCGAGCACAGCTTTTTAGTGTAAAAGTACTTAGCGAGCAGGTTTTTAATTTATCGCAAGAGCAACAAAAGCTACTTAATTGCACTGCATCATCGGCATTAAATAGGGAAGTACTTTTAATGTGCGATGAAATACCAATGGTTTATGCACAAAGCTGGTTGCCTGATAACCAATTGTTAAACCAATCAAAAAATCCTTTGCATAATATGGGGGAGCGCCCTCTAGGCGATGTTATTTTTCAAAACCCAGATCTTGTACGTAAAGATATAGAGATAGCTCGTTTTAATACACATCATTCATTACAACAATTAGTATTAGATCTAGGTTTACCTAAACAAATGTTATTAGGTCGACGCAGTGTATTTTCGCTTAAAGACTACAGCTTTTTAGTCTGTGAAGTATTTTTACCTGGAGCATACCTTTATTCATGAAATTAGCCTATTTAACAACAAAACATCTCCCTTACTATATACAGCTTATGCGTGTAGATAAGCCTATTGGTACCTTATTGTTACTTTGGCCCACTTACTGGGCTTTATGGCTTGCTAATAACGGAATGCCGAGCTTGGTTAACTTTATTGTTTTTACGCTTGGGGTTATTGTTATGCGAAGTGCTGGGTGTGTAATAAATGACTTTGCTGATAGAAAAATAGATGGTTCTGTAAAACGAACGGCTCAAAGGCCACTTGCTTCAGGATTAGTAAGTAGTAAAGAGGCAATTAGTTTATTTGTTTTATTAATCGTTATTGCATTTTTATTGGTATTAATGCTTAGCACTAATACCATTTTACTTTCGTTTGGTGCTTTAGGTTTAGCATTTTGCTATCCATTTATGAAACGTTACACACAACTGCCTCAGGTTGTATTAGGTGCCGCTTTTGGTTGGGCAATACCTATGGCTTATATGGCATCAGTAAATGCATTGCCGGCGCAGGCATGGTTGTTATTTGTTGCTAATATTTGTTGGACAGTTGCCTACGATACTATGTATGCAATGGTCGATAGAGATGATGATTTGAAAATAGGAGTTAAATCGACCGCTATTTTATTTGGTAAATACGACCGTCATATTATTTTTTTACTTAATGCAGCATTTATTGCTTTAGTGGCTTTTATTGGTTTTGTTAATGAGTTACCAATTGTATTTTGGATTGGCTTAGGGTTAGCAACTAGTTTATTAGTTTATCAGCAAAAGTTGATTCATCAGCGTGAGCGGGATGCATGTTTTAAAGCTTTTTTGAATAACCATTATGTAGGCTTAGCTATCTTTATTGGTTTATTGTTTTCATACCCAATCACATTCTAATATGTGGGATTTTACCTTGGTGGGTCAATAATGCCGCTTATAGATGCGTTTTTTCTAAACCAACCGGCTATTGAATAGCGTTTATCTACAGCGGGTAATACTTCGTGAACAAAGCGTTCGCTTTCAAATAATATTAAGGTGCCAGCCGTTGGTTTAATAGTAATTTCTACTTCTTTACTTTTAGGTTTATAAATAACAAGCTCACCACCCTCCGCTGGAGTATTTAAATAAAATACACTAGTAATAACTCTATTAGAGCGACCTTTAAAGGCATCTACGTGTTTTTTATAAAAATCGCCATGCGTGTATTTTGCATAATGACATTCGTAATCAAACAGTCCCATAAATAAAGTGCGGTTGAGTGTTGTTTTAATACTTTCCATAACGGCTTGATAAGTTAGTTGAGCTTGAGAAGTGCCATCAAACCAGTAGGTTTTATCTTTACGAATAGTATCGTCAATTTGAAGGTTATTTAAGCGACCAATGCCAGCGAGTGTAAAATGTGGATTTATACGGTAACAATCAGCCATTAAATCAACAATAAGCTGCTCATTTATTGCATTGTTAATAATGCAGTAGCCTTGTTGTTCTATTTCGGTTAGATAATTGTCGCCGGCTGGTAGGTTAAACATTCATATCAGTAATTTTTTGAAGGTGCGACAGTGTAGCCGAAAAGATTACAAAAGCTATTACTTTTATGTCGCACACATTTTAAAAATAGTGTTGTTTAATTGATTGCAGTTGCTGCTTTTTTTATAAGCGATAACAAGTGCTCTACATGTTCGCCAACCGCTGTTTGTTGGCTAGTTTGTATCACTAGTTGCTCATGGCTTAAGTCTTTATTTGTTTTTAATTGAACTAGTTCTGAATGTTCAGCTACTGTGTTTGCATGCTCGATGCTTGCAATAGCAAAATGATTAGACTTAGCAAGCCCCATCATCACTTGATCAATACTACCGACCTTAATGCTCGACGATTTATTTAAAGAGTCAATTGCCTCATTAAGCATAGTCTGTACTTGTTTTGACTGAGAAAAACAGCCAAACATAGGGTAACTATCTAAATCGTGTTTACTAATATCATTTTTGTGAGCAAGAGGATGATTTTTAGAAACAAACAAAATGAGTTGGTCAGGTAAATGTATATCACTGCCTATGCTATTAATAGCTTGTGAGTAGACGCTAATATCTATTTCACCCTGTTGTAGCTTACGGGTAAGCTCGTGTTGATCTTGCAATTGCATTTCTATTTTTACATGAGGGTACTGTGCTAAAAATTGCCCACAGGAAATAGGTACTATGCTGCTTGCTTTATTAGTATATCCAATCACTAATTTTTCATCAGTATTTCCATTAATAGATTGAAAAATACGTTTTTTGGTTAATTCAAGCTCAGACAATGTGTTTTTGGCGTACTCAAGAAAAAGCTCACCTTCAGGAGTTAGTTTTACTGAACGAGTGGAGCGTTTTACTAATTCATACCCCATTTCATCTTCAAGTGTTTGAATGCTACGAGTAAGCGCTGAAGTGCTGATTTTGGTTTGTTCAGCAGCTTGTCTAAAATGACGCAACACGCCAAGTGCTACAAATTGTTCTAATTGTTCAAATCTCACTTTATAGTCCCTTTTTATAAGTAAGTCGCATATAACGCAAACATCAATAATATTAATTTTTTACTTAAACAATTCTGTAAAATCTAATATTTAAATGTGTTTGCAAGTTTATGACAAATTTTGGTCAGGATATCCCTCTTTTGTTATTAATTAAAGGGGTAAACTGTTACAGAGTATTATTTTTTAGGCCTAGGCCTAATGATTTATTATTTACCTTGTATCCTTTTTCGGGATGAATAAATCATACTAAATACTTGTAAATCAGATTGATAAGCTTTTTATTTAAAGCTAATCATTCTATTTAATGAAAAAGTATGCCACATAATGGCGCATTGATTAAAGCATAATTTATTATCAGTTGAGCAATAATTGATTTGTATCAGCTTTTTATTTAACAAAGTTACGATTAATACGGTTGCTTAGAGGCTTGTTTTCTATGCTTTGTAATTCTATTTCTATAGCATCACACGAGATATGAATTTCAAACAAAGAGGTTAGCAGTGACAAGCTTAAACACGCTAAGCTAATCCCAAACAAAATAATCCCAGTCGTATTAAACTCAATAAACAGAGCAAACATTGATAAAGTACATAATAAAAATGATGCCACGCCATACACTTGCATTGTTCTAATTAGATTAATGCGTTTTCTTAAATTAGTGATTTGTGCAACAACTACAGGGCGTATTGATTCACCTTCACGCGCATTTAATTCTCTAATTAATTGCGCTAGTACTAAAAATCGGTTTGTATAGGCAAGTAACAACAGCGATATTGCCGGAAATAGTAAGCCGGGAGTTGTAAGTGTCATGTTTATTCCTGTGAAATATTGGCTGCTAAATAAGTTTAGTAGACTAGCGTAGGATATTGTATACCCAAAATTAATGAGGTGAAAATTGCAAAATACTAATATTAATACTGATAACTTAGCAGACAGTCAATTTCAGTGGATTACTATTTATCGTGCTGAAAATATATTAGAAGCCAATATTATTAAAGGCTTAATACAAACAGATGGTATTGAGTGTCAAATTAAAGGTGAAATGTTGCAGGGCGCATTGGGTGAAATACCGTTTGAACAAGCTCAAGTTAGTGTGCAGGTTTATACGATTAAAGAGCGCCATGCGCGCGAAATATTGGTAAACTACCAACAAGTAAAAAAATCAGCTCCAGATTGGGTATGTCCTAATTGCAATGAGCATAACGGATCAACATTCGATTTTTGTTGGTCGTGTGAGACATTAAAAAATGACAAAAGCGAATAACTTCCAGCGTATTAGAGATCTAAACTACTTACAGCAAGCTGTTTTAGCGGGTGCTTTAATTGAACGCATGTTGCCTAATTATGGTTTATTTAGTGAAGCGACTGGGTTTGGTGATGAAACTCTACTTCGTAATTCACTAAATGTATGTTGGGAAAAAATACTACTTCCTAAAAGTAAAATAGATCTTGAAAAGCAAATCGAAAAAATAGAGCCAAACGTCCCTGAACTTGCTGACTTTGATATGTTTGGTACTTACCCTGCTATTGATGCTGCTACCTCTCTACTTAGCTTAATGCATGGTTTAATGGCGCAAGACGAACAAGAATTTATTAGTATAAGCAAAATATCACAAGCAACAGTTGCTCGTTTTATTGAATATCAAATGACGGTAGAAGGTGAGGTAGCAGATAATAAGGCTATACGCGAACATCCGTTAATGCAGTACGAAATGGAAGTGCTTGGTGAGTTAATTGATTTTGTTGAAGCTATGGGGCGTATTACCTCTGATAGCGTAAAAGCACTTAAAAAGTTTGCCCTTGAAGATGGTCAAACAAATATTGGTCTTTCGTTATAAAAACAACAAAGTAAAAATTTAAAAGGCAGGAGAAGTACAGTGCGAATTTTAGGCATTGAATCGTCATGTGATGAAACGGGTATTGCAATTTACGATGACGAAAAGGGTTTGTTGGCCCATCAATTATACAGCCAAGTAAAAGTACATGCTGATTATGGTGGTGTAGTGCCTGAGCTTGCATCTCGCGATCATGTTCGTAAAACATTACCACTTATTGATGCTGCATTTGCACAAGCTGGTTGCGGTCCTGAAGATTTAGACGGTATTGCTTACACCGCAGGTCCTGGTTTAGTTGGCGCATTACTGGTGGGCACGTCTATTGGTCGTTCGCTCGCGTACGGTTGGGATATTCCAGCAGTTGCAGTGCATCACATGGAAGGGCATTTACTTGCGCCGATGCTTGAGGAAAACATTCCAGAATTTCCATTTATCGCACTATTAGTTTCTGGCGGTCATACGATGATGGTAAAGGTGGCTGGCATTGGTCAATACGAAGTATTGGGTGAGTCGGTAGATGACGCCGCAGGTGAAGCATTTGATAAAACAGCTAAGTTACTTGGTCTTGATTACCCAGGTGGTCCACGTTTGGCTAAAATGGCAGAGCAGGGTGTTGCTAAGCGTTTTGTGTTTCCTCGTCCGATGACTGATAAACCAGGTCTTGATTTTAGCTTTAGTGGCTTAAAAACTGCTGCATCAATTACTATTAGGCAAAATAGCGATGACGAACAAACTAAAGCCGATATTGCTCATGCATTTCAAACAGCGGTTATTGATACGCTAGTTATTAAGTGTAAACGTGCACTAAAACAAACGGGTATTAAGCGTTTAGTTATTGCCGGTGGCGTAAGTGCAAATACACAATTGCGCTTACAACTTGAGCGAGTAATGAAGGGCATGAAAGGTGAGGTGTTTTATCCTCGGACTGAATTTTGTACCGACAACGGCGCTATGATTGCTTATGCAGGTATGCAGCGTTTAAAGGCTGGTCAGTTTGCAAGTCTTGATATGAAAACAAAACCTCGCTGGCCAATAGATAGCCTTGAGGCGATTTAATTGCCCATATTTTACAGGTTTTTGTTTTTATCAGTGGGTGCTTTTTTAGCATCCACTTTTGGTTCGTCACCAGTAAATAAGCGAATAATATTAGTACGGTGACGAAAAATAATTAATAAAGTAATAAACGTTACAGGTAATGTGTAGAGTGGTTTTATTAGCCAAGTATATAAAGGCGCTAAAGATACAGCCACAAGAGCCGCAAGTGATGAATAACGAGTTATTGCTACTACAACTAGCCAAGTACAAACAAGTAACCCAGCCAACGATAAACCAATAGGTAATAAAGATCCAAATGCAGTAGCGACTGCTTTACCACCTTTAAAGTTAAAAAATACAGGGTACATATGCCCTAAACAAGCTGCTACTGCAACTAAACCTAACTCTAGCGGTTCTAGCTTTAAAAAATAGGCTCCCCAAACTGGAATGGTGCCTTTTAAAATATCAAATACTAAAACCAAGCAAGCAGGCAACGTACCGCCTAATCTGTAAACATTGGTTGCGCCTGGATTATTAGAGCCGTTACTGCGAGGATCAGGAAGTTTGAATAACCGCGACACTAAAATAGCCGATGAAATCGATCCGAGTAAATAAGCTAAAACAAACATTAAAATCGCTAACACGCACTTCCTTAATTTTTTATCATTATACTAACCACATTTAATGTAATTGGTATTGCTTTTGGGCTATTATTGGCGGCAAAATTTATCGTGAAAATGATTATGCCTATTTAATTTTTAGCTAACAAAGTTATTTTGTTATTGTAAAAGTAATTTTTGCATATTTAAACACTGATTAAAGTATATGCAGTATTAATTTAATTGATACTTAACATAATTAGCTCAGTCATTAGGAGTATCAATGGACAAGGTATTTATATATCAATTGCATGTCGACACTATTATTGGAGTGTACGACTTTGAAAAAGAAAGTAAACAGAGCCTGTATTTTGATATTGAAATGCTAAGTGATATTAAACCAGCAGCCGCTAATGACGATATTAATTTAGCACTCGACTATTCAAAGGTGAGTGAACGCGTTATAGAGCACAGCACTGCAAAACCCGTTGAATTGCTAGAAACTTTAGTTGAGCAATTAGCGCATATTATTTTGACTGAATTTAATACCCCTCAGGTTACTATTAAAGTAAGTAAACCCGCTGCAGTACCACAAGCTCAAACAGTGGGTGTTGAAATTACACGTACTAAGGCAAAAGACTAAATGCCGCAAATTTACATCAGCCTAGGCTCAAATATAAATAAAGCGCACTATATACAATGTGCATTGATTGCACTTAAGCAACACTTCAAAAAAATTGTGCATTCGTCTGTTTTTGAAAGTGAAGCGGTTGGTTTTGCTGGCAATAATTTTTATAACTCAGTCGTTGCTGCAACTACTGATATGTCATTAGCTGATGTATGTATTTTACTAAAAAACATTGAACGTGATAATGGTCGTATGGCTAGCGATAAAAAATTCAGCCCACGGACGCTCGATTTGGATTTACTGTTTTATGATGATGTGATTTGCGACTCCCCAGCGCAATTACCGCGTGACGAAATAACTAAAAATGCATTTGTATTACAGCCATTGAGCGAGGTTGCACCTGATTTTTATCATCCTGTAGCTAAACAAACAATTGCTCAGTTATGGAATGCATATAATAACCCTCAACAAAAACTATGGAAGGTGGAGTTTTCTAACCCATGAGTATTATCGAAATAATTATTTTAGCCCTCATACAAGGGTTTACTGAATTTTTACCTATATCGAGTTCGGCGCACTTAATTTTACCATCGCAAATTTTAGGCTGGGAAGATCAGGGCCTCGCATTTGACGTGGCAGTACACGTTGGTACTTTAATTGCTGTTGTTATTTATTTTCGTAAAGAAGTAGTAGATATACTAAGTGCATGGTTTAAATCATTTGGTAAGCAAGGCGCTACCGATGACAGTAAATTAGGCTGGTGGATAATTTTAGGTACTGTTCCTGCCGCCATTTTAGGTTTACTTTTAAAAGACTTTATTGAGTTATACCTGAGAAGCGCATGGGTTATTGCAGCAACGACCATTATTTTTGGTTTGCTGCTGTGGTACGCCGATGCAAAAGGTAAACAAATTAAAACCATTTACCAACTAAATTGGAAAACAGCGCTTATAATTGGTTTTGCACAAGCGGTGGCTATGATCCCAGGTACCTCGCGTTCAGGTATTACTATGACTGCTGGTTTAATGTTGGGTATGAATAAACAAAGCGCAGCGCGTTTTTCGTTCCTACTGGCAATACCTATTATTTCTATGATGGGGCTTTACTACACTATAGAACTTGCATTGGGTGACCATGTTGTTGATTGGAACACGTTATTGTTAGGGGTGGTGTTATCGTTCTTATCGGCTTATGCATGTATATTTATGTTTTTAAAAGTAATAGAGCGAATGGGGATGTTGCCATTTGTAATATACCGTTTATTGCTCGGTGTTGGTTTAATCGTATTTTTAACTTATAGATTAACATAAACAAAAAAAGCACCGAGAGGTGCTTTTTTACTTTATAAATCAATATTATAAATTCAATAAGTAAGCTTTAATAAACCGCCCTTGGTTAGGAGCTTCAGATGATGTTTTAAACGTTAACGTTTTATCTAATTTACGTAACTTTAGCTGATCAGTAAACTCGCAGTTAATGGTACTAACATCTGCTATTTTACTTTTAAAACTATTGTCTTCTTTACACATATAAGCAATTTCTTTTGCTACTTGCGCGCAGAAGGAACCCACTGCATATTTTTGTAAGCTTTTATCATCAACCGCTTCCCAATCAACATTAGTCTTTATTGTTGAACCGCATTGTTTATTAACTTGCTGGTCGGCGTCAGTCATATTCATTTGCTGATAATTTAAATGTTTATCACGATTAAATATGGCAAGTTTAGCTTGAATTTCCTTACTTACTTGCTGTTCGTATTGCTTTTCTAAACTTTCAGTTATACCTGATGTAGATTCTTCGTTTTTTCTTAAATAAACTCCATCTCGGCTATCAGGAATATTTAGAGTATATGAGCAGCAGCGGTAGTTATCATTAACAGTAACAATGCTGCGTTTAGAACCATCAAACGTATATTTATAAGCTTTATTGCTACCGTGAGGTTCTAGGTTAGTTAAAAATACAATGTCATCAATTTCGTTATTAATGCCTTTAACTCTTACTAACGCTTGTTTTTTATCTAGCGTAGTTGCAATAACTACATTGATACCCTCTGCAGAGCTAAGCTCTATAGGATATTTAGTAAGTTCTAAAGCAAAGATTTTTGTTGATAAAAGAATACAGGCTACAAAGAATAGCTTTTTCATATTATGTCCCTTTAAGTATAAAAAAAATAAGCATTTAAAAACGGTGTATTTTATAACATTTATAAGCGTTTCTTAAAAGTAAGCCATGCTTTTTACTTAATTTTAATGATGTATTCGTGTTCTTTGTACCAACCTTTTCTGGCTACCGTTCAATTTAAAAATGACTTAGTTGCGCTATAACATAAATGTTTATTTGTTAGGGTGGTTAAACCTTAGATTAAAGCTCTTTTGGCAAGAGTGAAATGCTTACCTGCAATGGTAACTAAGCGCAAATTTTGGCATTATAGCGCCATTAAACTTTGCAGAGCTGTAAAGTAAGCGCACGATTTAAGGAAAGTATATGCATATACATATTTTGGGGATTTGTGGCACGTTTATGGGCGGTATTGCAGCCATTGCAAAATCGCTGGGTCATAAGGTTACAGGCTCTGATCAAAACGTTTACCCTCCGATGAGTACGCAACTAGAAGAGCTTGGTATTGAGTTGACTCAAGGCTACGACGTGTCTCAATTAGAGCCTAAGCCAGATATGGTGGTTATTGGTAATGCAATGAGTCGTGGAAACTTATGTGTTGAATATGTTTTAGATAAAGGCTTACCTTATACCTCTGGTCCTGAATGGCTCAAACATAACTTATTGCAAAACTCATGGGTACTTGCTGTAGCTGGTACCCATGGCAAAACCACAACAGCAAGTATGCTCGCATGGATATTAGAGTACGCTGGCTTAAAACCAGGATTTTTAATTGGCGGCATAGTCCAAAATTTTGGTGTGTCGGCAAAAGTGGGCGAAACACCATTTTTTGTTATTGAAGCGGATGAATACGATACAGCCTTTTTTGATAAGCGCAGTAAGTTTGTGCATTACTTACCTCGTACACTCATTTTAAATAATCTTGAATTCGATCATGCTGATATTTTTGAAGATTTAAACGCAATAAAAAAACAATTTCATCACTTAATGCGTACATTACCTCAAAGCGGCAAAGTAATTTGGCCAAAGCAAGATATAGCGCTTAATGATGTAATAAAGCAAGGGCTTTGGAGCGAAAGCGAAACTCTTGGTGATGATTGGAATTATGAGTTATTAAAAGCAGATGGCAGCGAGTTCGATGTATTGCTAAATAACGAAAATCAGGGAACTGTGCGTTGGCAAGCAATAGGCGAGCATAATGTTAAAAATGCAATTATGGCGATAGCCGCTGCACGTCATGTTGGTATCGCGATTGACCATAGTATTGATGCTTTAGGTGAGTTTATTAGCCCCAAGAGGCGAATGGAGCTCAAAGCTGATATTAATAACATAAAGGTCTATGACGATTTTGCGCATCATCCAACAGCTATTAAAACAACGCTTGCGGGGTTACGTGCAAAAGTGGGCGATGAAAAAATTATCGCTATTTTAGAACCTCGTTCAAACACGATGAAAATGGGCGTGCACCAACATACATTATTAGATTCATTACGAGATGCTAACGATGTGCTACTTCTTGAGCCTGATAATCTAAATTGGTCGCTCAAAGAGCAAGCAGAAAAAGCCGATATGCAATGCTTTAGTTCTACACAAACAATTATTGATACAGCGCTTGAAAGTATTGAGCCTAATCAACATATTTTAATTATGAGTAATGGTGGATTTAATGGCTTACATCAACAACTTATTGATGGTTTAGCTGATAAATACAGCGGAGAATAATGTGCAATTTAAAGATAGAATTACGTTAGCTTTTAGCGGTGCATCGGGTGCGCCTTATGGTTTAAGATTACTCGAAGTATTGTTAGAACAGCAATTTCAAGTATACGTACTCATCTCAAGTGCTGCGAGAGTCGTGCTTGATACAGAATCAAACATAAAGCTCTCAGGTAATGAAGATAAAGCAACTGAGCAGCTAAGTACGCTGTTTAATGCCAAGCCTGAACAGTTAAAAGTATATGGTAAAGATAACTGGTTTAGCCCTGTGGCATCGGGCTCTGCGGCGCCTAAAAAAATGGTGGTATGCCCGTGTAGTGCAGGATCGGTTTCTGCAATTGCGGTAGGGGCGTCAGATAATTTACTAGAGCGCGCCGCCGATGTTGTAATAAAAGAACGCGGGCAGCTAATTTTAGTACCGCGCGAAACACCATTTAACGAAATTCATTTAGAAAACATGCTTAAGTTATCTCGTTTAGGGGTAACTATTATGCCAGCAGCACCTGGTTTTTATCATAAGCCACAAAGTATTGAAGACTTAGTCGATTTTATGGTGGCAAGAATTTTAGATCATTTAAACATTGAACATAACCTAACAAAACGTTGGGGTTATGGTGAGGGTAAGTAATGGTTAAGCAAAATATTGCTTTAAATATAGAAGGCCTTACTAAGGTTTATAAAAATGGTGTTGAGGCCATTAAAGGCGTTGATTTACAAGTTTACGAAGGTGATTTTTTCGCCTTGCTTGGCCCAAATGGAGCTGGTAAATCAACCACTATTGGTGTTATTTCCTCACTTGTTAATAAAACGAAAGGCAAAGTAGAAGTATTCGGTTGCGATATTGATACTGATTTAGAAGCCGCAAAAGCGCATTTAGGCTTAGTGCCGCAAGAGTTTAACTTTAGTCAGTTTGAAACGCTTAGCCAAATACTTGTTAATCAAGCTGGTTATTACGGTGTTCCACGCGCTGAAGCCCATAAGCGTGCTGATAAATACCTAGCTCAACTTGGTTTACTTGAGAAAAAAGACAAGCAAGCGCGTACGCTTTCAGGTGGTATGAAACGCCGCTTAATGATTGCACGTGCGCTTATGCACGAACCAAAGTTGCTTATACTTGATGAGCCAACAGCAGGTGTAGATATAGAGCTTCGTCGCTCAATGTGGGATTTTTTACGCCAAATAAATCAGCAAGGCGTTACCATTATTTTAACCACACATTACCTTGAAGAAGCAGAGTTACTGTGTAAAAACATTGCGATTATCGATAATGGTCGAATTGTTGAAAACACCACAATTAAAGCACTGCTTGCAAAGCTTGATAAAGAAACGTTTATTTTAGATTTAAAAACGCCTGCAAATCCTGTAACGCTTGATGGCTATAAATTTACCATGACAGACGATCGCACTGTTGAGGTGGAAGTTGCTAAATCACAAGGGTTAAATGCTGTGTTTAGTGCATTAACAGCTCAAGGTAATACTGTATTGAGTATGCGAAATAAAGCAAACAGACTAGAAGAGTTATTTGTAGGATTACTAGAGCAAGGGCGGGGCGAATAAATGTTTAAATATGGCGTAGCCTTAAAGAGTTTATGGATTAAAGAGTGTATTCGTTTTTTACGCATTTGGGTGCAAACCTTAGTACCGCCAGCAATTACAATGAGCTTATATTTTGTTATTTTTGGTAACTTAATTGGTTCACGAATTGGCGATATGGGAGGTTTTAGTTACATGGAGTTTATTGTACCTGGCCTTATAATGATGTCGGTTATTACAAACTCATACTCGAACGTAGCCTCTAGTTTTTATTCAACAAAGTTTCAAAAAAGCATTGAAGAGCTTTTAGTTGCACCTGTACCTAACTACATAATAGTACTGGGTTATATGGGCGGCGGTATGACGCGTGGCATTATGGTGGGATTTATAGTTACCTGTGTATCGTTATTATTTGTTGATATTCAAATACATAATGTTTTTGTGATTATGGCTACGGTTATTTTAACTTCTGCGGTATTTGCTTTAGGTGGTTTGATTAATGCAATTTACGCAAATAGCTTTGATGATATTAGTATTATCCCAACCTTTATTTTAACGCCATTAACCTACTTAGGGGGTGTGTTTTATTCCATTACATTACTGCCAGAGTTTTGGCAAAATGTATCGCAAATTAATCCTATAATTTATATGGTTAACGCGTTCCGTTATGGCTTTTTAGGTGTGTCGGATGTTGATTTAAGCGTGGCTCTTGGAGTTATTTTAGTGTTTATAACAGCGTTATTTACATTAGCGCTTACATTGATCAAAAAAGGTGTGGGGCTAAGACATTAATGAATGATGCAAATTCACGTAGTATTGTATCTAACCAAGCGGGTATTCACGAAAAGCTTGATGAAATAGTAAATAAGCATTTAAGTGCTGAATTTAAAAAGCCAATTGCAGAGCATACACAGCTCGCGTTTGATGAAGTTAACGCTAAAGTACACGCTTTTAAAGGTCCGCTTATTTTAGATTCGTGTTGCGGTGTTGGCGAAAGTACGGCTAATTTGGCTAAGCATCATCCCGATGCGCTTGTTATAGGTATTGATAAATCGTCGCACCGCCTTGATAAACATGATGTTGAGTACAAGCAAACCGACAGTGGGCAGTACATATTAGTACAAGCCGATTTAAACGACTTTTGGCGTTTAGCGGTTGATGCTAATTGGCAGCCTAGCCATCATTACTTGTTGTATCCAAACCCATGGCCAAAGTCTAAACATATTCGCAGGCGCTGGCATGGCGCAGCTATCTTTCCATTTATTGTTAAGTTAGGTGGTTTGTTAGAGGTAAGAAGTAATTGGGATATTTATGTTAAAGAGTTTGCAAGAGCACTTGAATTAACTGGTAACTCTTGCGATGTAGTACCTTATGAATCAGATGATGCTATTACGCCTTTTGAGCGTAAATATTGGGCCAGTGGCCAGCAAAGCCACCGGCTTATTATTAATTTAGCTGATCGTTAATACGTCTTCATTTTGTGAGTTAACATGTGGCGCTGGGTGAGCAAAATAATTACCTTGCATCAGTGTCACATTTGCTTTTTTAAGTGCAGTTACAATTGTTTTGTTCTCTACCGATTCGGCTATTAGTTGTAAACCTAACTGATTAGCAAAACTCGCTATGTGCTCTATAAATAAGTAAATGTCTTTATCGTTTACAATTTGCTTTATTAAAGCGCCATCTAGTTTAATGCCATCTACTTCAAGTTTTAATACGTTTGATATGTTTGAATAGCCACTACCAAAGTCATCAATAACAACTTTTACACCCTTCGTTTTAACCATGCCTATAAATGCTTTTACTTCTGAAAAATTAGCAATTGCTTGTGTTTCTATAAGCTCAAGAGTGATATTACCCGGATGCGGGTAACGTTTTAATTCATAAGCTATATATTCACTTAAGCTGGGATCAAGCATGTCTTGGGCTGTTATATTTAAGCTCCAGCAAATATTTGTTTTTCTAAATCGGCTAACACATTGTGAGAAAATAGTACGCGTTAATAAACCATCCATTCTTGAGCGGGTTACAACATTTAAAAATGCGTCAGGTTTTAATATTTCACCTGTGCTAGTTACCATGCGGGCTAGGCATTCATACTGCACTATTTGATTTGTATCTATATCAATAATAGGCTGAAAATAAGGCACTATACGGTTGTTATCAAACGCCTCGCGTACTTCTTTAGCCATTTCTACGTTGTATTGATATTGCACTTTTACATCGTGTAGTGCTTTGGAGTAATTAACGACTGTATGCCGACCTTGTTTAGCCTGTAAAGCCGCGATATGTGCATTCTCTAGTAAGAGTGACTTATTACCACTGGCAATGCCTGCACATAGCGTAATATAAATAAAAGGGTCGGTTAGTAATGGGGTATTAAAGTTATAGGTTTCGATAAGATCGTTAAATTCGATATACGGAATTTCTTTTGGTGCAAGGAGCACTAGTTTATTTGTTGCTAAGCGATAAATATGACAGCGTGTAGAACAGCGGTTTTTAAAGTGTATTAATAAGTTTTTCATCACTTTATCGCCAACTTCTGTACCGTAAAAACTATTTATATCTTCTATTTCGTTAATCCAAATAACCGCTAACTGCATATGATGAGCGCTACTCTTTTTAAGAAAGTACTCCAGAGCTATATGATTCGCAAAACCAGTGCTTGAATCAGTTGCTAAAGAACGTTTGAGTAAATATATATAAATAGCAGCAACGAGTATCGCAATAAAAAAGAAGAAGCTTGCCATGGCTGCAGCTTTAGATACACTTTCTTTCAGTTTTTGATTCAAATCGTAAATAGTTATATCGGCACCGGTTAAATAGGTTTTGCCGTTAGTTTCATCAATATAAGGAATAAAAATAGTTTTAAAGTGTCCCCATTGATCACTCGATATTTCAAATACGGGTTCTGTTGAATAAAAAGCACTTATATTTGCTTCTGTTGCCTCTGGGTAAAGGTCTAAAAACTGGGTTACTTTTCCGTTATTTTGATCGTCTTGTGTGTAACTAGACGCACCAAAATAAACTTTTCCATTTTTTAGTATCATCGAGTAGACATAAGCAATATCGAGTGCCTGAGCGAACTCTGAAAGCTTTTTGCTTTTATCTTGATAGTCAGAAAAACTAATCGTGTCATTTTGATTAACAGCGTTAAGGTACTCATCACCTAAAATATGTTTTACGCTTGTGGCTGCATTAAGTAGGCGAGTGTCGACCGATTGCATTATTTCTGCACGGGTAGTTTGGTAGGTGTAATAAACGTAGGCGAATAAGCTAATTAAAAACACACTAAAACCAGCCATTAACCAACTTATTCTTACTCTTCCTTTAAGCATATATGTCCCTTTTTTATTATCGTTTTATTATACGCAAAATATATAAATGCCCAATAATTAATTCGAATTTATTATCTTGAGCTGAATATTAATTAAATTATCATTTTTTTGTCATGCATTTGACTGCTTTTATGGCTTTATGCGAGACATTTTGGTTGGATTGCAGTAAAGTTAGCGCAATTATTTAAAACACTATTCTTTAAAATAGTGCCAAAATATGGCCTTTTTTATAGATAAACATGTTTTTTAGCTACACACACTAGGTATTAAGATGGATCAAAAGCGTTGTGCCGTCGCCTCTAAAGAAAGCCTTAAGCGTATATTTACTGTACCTGAAGCGCCAGACTCAACTTTAAGCAAAATCGAGCTTGAAATTTCGAGTAATTTAGCAGGTTTCTTAAACGAAAATATAGCGGCAATTGAAAAGCCATTGCATGAAATCGAAAAAGATTTTCAATCAGCTGTGATCCCCGAGGATCCAACGTTTGTATCTGCTTATGCACAAGACATAATGGAGCAACTTGTTGCGCATTCTGTGCATACCGCTGCTCCTAGTTTTATTGGTCATATGACCTCTGCCTTACCTCATTTTTTATTACCACTGTCAAAATTGATGGTAGGGCTAAATCAAAACTTAGTAAAAATAGAAACATCTAAAGCATTTACTCCTCTTGAGCGCCAAGTTTTGGGGATGATGCACCATTTAGCTTATGGACAAGAAGACTCGTTTTATTCTAAATGGATGCATAGTGCTAAAACATCATTAGGTGCTTTTTGCTCCGGTGGTACGATTGCTAATATTACTGCGCTTTGGATTGCCCGAAATCGTTTATTAAAACCAGATGGTGATTTTAAAGGTATTGGTGCACAGGGGCTTATTGCTGGCATGTTGCATTATGGCTATAAAGGTTTGGCTGTTTTAATATCTGAGCGCGGACATTATTCATTAGGCAAATCAGTTGATTTATTAGGTATTGGTCGTGAAAATTTAATTGGTATAAAAACCTGCGATAACAATAAAGTAGATGTTGATGCTATGCGTGAAAAAGCGCTTGAGCTTGAAGCTAAAGGCATTAAAGTTATGGCCATTATTGGTGTCGCGGGTACTACCGAAACCGGTAATATTGACCCATTAGATGCAATGGCTGATTTGAGCGAAGAAATTGGGTGTCACTTTCATGTAGATGCTGCATGGGGAGGAGCAACTCTTTTATCTAATACGCACCGTCCTTTATTAAAAGGAATTGAACGAGCTGATTCAATTACTATTGATGCACATAAGCAAATGTATGTGCCAATGGGCGCAGGTTTAGTTTTATTTAAAGATCCGACTGCAACTGACGCTATAGAGCACCACGCAGAATATATTTTACGTAAAGGCTCTAAAGATTTAGGTAGTCATACGCTTGAGGGTAGCAGACCCGGTATGGCAATGTTAGTACATGCTTGCTTACGAGTTATAGGTCGTAAAGGCTACGAAATGCTAATTGATCGTAGTATTAAAAAGGCACATTATTTTGCCGATTTAATTAAAGCAGACGAAGACTTTGAACTTGTTTCAGAGCCTGAGCTGTGCTTATTAACGTATCGTTATGTACCAAAAAAAATCAAACAAGCAATAGCTGATGCTGATGCTGCAACTAGGTTAGATATATTTGCCTCATTGAATCGTTTTACGGCCAGTATGCAAAAGCGTCAACGTGAATCGGGACGCTCGTTTGTGTCGCGTACACGTTTAACGCCTTCTAATTATGATAATCAACCTACGGTTGTATTTAGAGTCGTGCTTGCAAATCCGCTTACTTCAGGTGCTATTTTAAAAGATATTTTAGCTGAGCAAAAAGAGTTAGCTAAAACCGATCCTGTCTTTAAAAAGTACTTAAGTAAATATATGTAATTATAAACATCGTTATTTATAATTAACAAAGGCGCTCTTATTCAAGTTAGCGCCTTTTTTGTTGGTTTTTAAAAAGAGTATTTAAGAAAGGCTAAAACAGCTCGCTTTAATTATATTGCTGATAATTTGTTGTGATGGTTTTATTTTTTCTGTCGCTAAAAATTCATCAGGTTGGTGCGCTTGGTTAATAGAGCCTGGACCCATTACAATTGTTTCGCACCCTAGTTGTTGAATATAAGGCGCTTCGGTGCAGTAATTTACAGCAATCGCTTTTTGCCCCGCTATTTTTTCAGCTAACTTAACAAGCGCACTATCGGTGCTGCCGCTAAATGCCGGAATGGGGTCATGCAAATCGATAACACTAACCGCATTAGGGTATTGCTCGTTTATTTCTTTAATTGCATCAAGAACTAAAGCTTGTAACTCTTTAATACTTAAACCCGGTAACGGACGCATATCTATGTGCATTTCACAGCAACCACAAATCCTATTTGCGTTGTCGCCACCATGAATATTTCCAAAATTTAAAGTTGGGTAGGGTATTTCGAAGTGTTCTATTGAATACTTATGCTTTAATTGTTCTTTTAAGATCAGTAATTTTGCAATCACTTTATGCATAACTTCAATGGCGTTAAGACCACGTTCGGGATCGGAGCTATGACCTGAACGACCAACTACTCTAATTGCTGTGCTCATGTGTCCTTTATGAGTAAATACCGGAGTCATATCAGTGGGTTCGCCTATAATACAGCGCGCAGGTTTTAAATTTGGGTGTTTACATATTTGTTGTGCGCCTGCCATTGTTGTTTCTTCGTCGGCAGTGGCGAGTATTAAAATAGGTTGAGTTTGCTGTTTTTCATCAAGCTCACTGACAGCCTGTAATACAAAAGCAAAAAAACCTTTCATATCAATGCTTCCTAACCCATACAATTTATTATCGAGTTCGGTAAGTTTAAATGGATTATGGTTCCAACGGCTGTCGTCAAATGGCACTGTATCGGTGTGACCCGCGAGCATTAATCCGCCATCACCATTCCCTCGTTTTGCCAATAAATTATAACGTCCTTTTCCGCCTTCCAATTCAATTATTTCACAAGTAAAACCAAGGCTTTCACACCATTTTGCAAGTAGCTCAATTACATTTTTATTGCTCATGCATTCACTATCTTCAATCGAACTTATAGAAGGAGCTGCAATTAATTGTTGGTACATAGAAATAAACGATGGCAAAGGCATAAAAAAATCCAAAATAAGTATTCAATTTAATTGCATAACAATATAAAAGTATTTACTATGAATATCAATTCACTTTTTAAGCATAAATATATTAAAGTAATACTATGAAAATAATGCGACGATAATCAAAATTCATTAATAAAAAAGACTTAATTAGCGTCTAAGCTAGTTTAAGCGAACATTATAAGTAAGTAGTAACTAATTTTAAGATAACGAGTAATAAATGAATGTAGTGATTATTGGCGCAAGCGGTTACAGCGGCGCAGAGTTAGCAAGTTTAGTTGCGAAACACCCAAATTTAACTTTAACAGGTTGTTATGTATCAGAAGGCAGTTTGGATAAAAATAAGCTGCTTAGCGATTTGTACCCTGAGCATTTAGGTTTACTTGACCAACCTTTGTTGCCTCTTAGTGAATTAGCTTTAAGCGATATTAGTAATACTGCTGATTACGTATGTTTGTGTACTGATCATAAAGTAAGTGTAGATTTAGCTCCGCGTTTTTTAGCCATGGGTAAAAAAGTATTTGATTTGTCAGGAGGCTATCGCCTCGCTAGCAATGATGATTATGTTACTTATTATGGCTTTGAGCATCAGCACCCTGAATTATTAAATGAAGCAGCTTACGGTTTAGCTGAATGGAATAGCGAAGCAATTATTGCTGCACAGCTAATTGCTGTTGCAGGATGTTATCCAACAGCTGCGCTCAATGCATTAAAGCCTTTGCAACAAGCTGGTTTATTAAGCGATCAAAGTATTATTATTAATGCCGTATCGGGTGTTACGGGTGCAGGGCGTAAAGCGAGTGTTGGCACTCATTTTTGTGAGGTATCGCTTGCTCCTTATAGCTTGTTTAACCATCGCCACGGTCCTGAAATAGAACAGCATCTTGGTCACAAAGTGCTATTTACACCGCATTTAGGTAATTTTCCTCGTGGTATTTTAGAAACTATTTATGTTCAATTAAAGCCAGAGGTAACAAGTGAGCAAGTAACACAAGCGTATCAGGTACTTGCTGATGAGCCACTTATTCGTTTACTAGGCGATAAAATCCCATCAATAAAAGGTGTAGCTAAACAACCTTTCGTTGATATTGGTTGGCAGCAACAAGGATCGCAATTAATTGTTATTGCAGCAATTGATAACTTACTCAAAGGTGCTGCAGGGCAAGCTTTACAATGTATTAATTTATCAATGAATTTAGAACATACCACTGGTTTAAAAGGAGCGTTTTAAATGAGTAAAAAAACGTGGGTTATTAAACTAGGTGGTGCAGTACTTAATATAGAAAATGCAGCTAAAGCATTATTTGATGTACTTAATGAGCAACAAAATGCTCAGTTTGTAATTGTGCACGGTGGCGGTTCACTTGTTGATACTTGGTTAAAAGAAGCTGGTTTTGCCAGTGCTAAACACCAAGGTTTACGTATTAGCCCAGCAGAGCAAATGCCTTATATAGTGGGTGCGCTTGCAGGTTGTGCAAATAAACAATTAATGACTCAGGCTATTAGTGCAGGACATAAACCTGTTGGTTTAAGTCTTTTTGAGGCGGGTGTTACTGCAACTCAAAAATTAAAAGCGCTTTGCTTAGTGGGTAAATGTACAAGCAACGATGACTCTATTATTAACGATTTACTTAAAATTTCTCGTTTACCAATTGTGAGCTCCATCGGCTTTGATGAACAAGGCTTGTGGTACAACGTAAATGCAGATGAAGCAGCGGCAGCTATTGCTAGTAATTTAAATGCAGAACTTATTTTTATGACCGATGTAGAAGCGGTACTTGACGCAAATAAACAGCCGCTACATCAACTTGACACAAAACACATTGATACTTTAATAAATGAAGGAGTAATTGTGGGCGGGATGGAGGTCAAAGTTAAGACCAGCCTTCACGCTGCCCAACACTTACGACGCGGTGTGTATATTTCCAGCTGGCAAAAGCCAGAAAATTTAACTGACTTGCTTGAAGGCAAGCATGTCGGAACTAAAATTACACCATAGGTTTATTATGTTTGAAAATTTTTTAACGGGTTTAGAATTAGACCAAGAAGGCGCACTTAACTTATTAAAGCTAGCGCGTGACATTAAAGCAAAACCAGAAAAATACAGTCAAGTATTAGCTGGTAAATCAATCGTAATGTTATTTGAAAAACAAAGTTTACGTACGCGTTTGTCATTCGATATTGGTATTAATCGTTTAGGTGGTCATGCTGTTTATTTAGATCAGCAAAATGGTGCAATGGGTGCACGCGAATCAATTAAAGATTTCGCACTTAATATTTCTACATGGGCAGACGGTATTGTGGCACGTGTAAACCAGCACAGCACATTAACTACGTTAGGTGAATATTCATCAGTACCAGTAGTTAATAGCTTGTGTGATTTGTACCACCCGTGCCAAGCACTTGCTGACTTTTTAACGCTTCAAGAAGTACATGGCGATGTAAGTGAGCTTAAAGTTGCTTACTTAGGTGAAGGCAATAACGTAACTCATTCATTGATGTTACTTGCTGCTACTTTAGGGACTGACTTTGTAGCTGTAACACCAAAAGGGTGCTCACCAGATTCACAAATACTTAAAAAAGCTGAGCAAATTGCAGCAATGAATGGCGCATCAGTCATGGTGAGCGATAGGGTTGAGGCTGCCGTTGGTGCAAACGTTGTATACGCAGATACATGGGTATCAATGGGTGATACAACACCGCTTGAACAGGTAAAAGAAAAGTACATGCCTTATCAGTTAAATCAGGCATTACTAAATCAAACTGGTGCGACTACGGTATTGCATTGCCAACCGGCACACCGTGAATTTGAAATTACCTCTGAGGTAATGGACGGTCCAGCATCTAAAATTATTCAACAAGCAGAGAATCGTATGCATGCGCAAAACGCTCTGTTAGTTACATTATTAAATCCAAATTTTGTTAAGGAACACCTATGAGTTCAATTAAAAAAGTCGTTTTAGCCTATTCAGGTGGTCTTGATACGTCGGCTATCGTGCCATGGTTAAAAGAAAACTACGGTTGTGAAGTAATCGCGTTTGTTGCTGATGTAGGTCAAGGGGCTGAAGAGCTTGAAGGCGTAGAAGCTAAAGCAATCGCGTCTGGTGCATCTGAATGTTACGTAGTTGACTTAAAAGATGAAATGGTAAGTGATTACATTTACCCAACGCTTAAAACAGGCTCAATTTACGAAGGCACTTATTTATTAGGTACGTCTATGGCGCGCCCAATTATTGCTAAAGCACAAGTTGAAATTGCACGTAAAGTAGGCGCTGACGCACTTTCTCATGGTTGTACTGGTAAAGGTAACGACCAAGTTCGTTTTGAATCATGTTTTGCAGCACTAGCTCCTGATTTAAAAGTAATTGCGCCATGGCGTGAGTGGGACTTATCGAGTCGTGAGTCATTACTTGATTACTTAGCAGAGCGTGACATTCCGTGTTCAGCATCGGCTACAAAAATTTACAGCCGTGATGCTAACGCATGGCATATTTCGCACGAAGGTGGAGAGCTTGAAGACCCATGGTGCCAACCAACTGAACAAGTATGGACATGGACAAACTCACCAGAGCAAGCGCCAGATAAATCAGAGCTAGTAACATTAAAAGTTGTTGAAGGCGAAGTGGTTGCTGTAAATGGTGTAGAGCTTAAGCCATACGACTGTTTAGTTAAATTAAACGATATTGCATCACCTCATGGTGTTGGTCGTGTTGATATTGTAGAAAACCGTTTAGTAGGCATGAAGTCACGCGGTTGCTATGAAACGCCAGGCGGTACAGTAATTATGGCTGCGTTACAAGCAATCGACGAGCTAGTGCTTGATAAAGCAAGCCGTAAATGGAAAGAAGTACTTGGCGGCGAGTTTTCGCATTTAGTATACGACGGTCGCTGGTTTACGCCGCTCAAAGATTCTATTTTAGCCGGTGCTGAAGCACTTTCTAAAGTGGCAACAGGTGAAGTGGTACTTAAGCTATATAAAGGTCAAGTAACTGCAGTACAAAAGCAGTCACCAAATAGCTTATACAGCGAAGCATTCGCGACATTTGGCGAAGATGATGTGTACGACCAATCACACGCTGAAGGCTTTATTCGTTTATTCTCGCTTTCAAGCAGAATTTCAGCACTCGCTAAAAAGTAAATTATTACGCCCCTGTAAAAGGGGCACTACAGGGTTTGGAGATATTTCATGGCATTATGGGGCGGACGTTTTTCTACGGGTCCAGATGAGGCGTTTAAGCAATTTAACGACTCTCTTCCCTTCGATTACCAGTTAGCAGAGCAAGATATTATTGGCTCTGTGGCATGGGCTGGCGCACTTGAGCAAGTAAATGTGTTATCGAGTGATGAGCACAAAGAACTTGTTGCAGCATTGTATGAGTTACTTGAAGAAGTAAAAGCTGATCCACTCGCTGTAGCTACATCGGGTGCAGAGGATATTCACTCGCATGTTGAAGCTGCATTAATCGAAAAAGTAGGTGATTTAGCTAAAAAATTACATACAGGCAGAAGCCGTAATGACCAAGTAGCCACTGACTTTAGGTTATGGTGTCGTGATACCGCAGAGCATATTTTAAAAGCAATTGAGCAACTTAAAGGTGAATTTGTATCTTTAGCTGAGCGTGAACTGGGTACAATTTTACCTGGTTATACACATTTACAACGCGCTCAGCCAGTATTATTTAGTCACTGGTGTATGGCTTATGTAGAAATGCTAGAGCGTGATGAAAGCCGCTTACAAGATGCAAAAGCACGTATGAACTTTTGCCCACTTGGAAGTGGTGCATTAGCCGGTACTGCTTACCCAATTGATCGCCAAATACTTGCACAAGGTTTAGGTTTTACGGCCGCGACTAAAAATAGTCTTGATGGCGTGTCTGATCGCGACTTTGTTGTAGAATTATTAAGCTGTGCTTCTATTTCGATGATTCACTTATCGCGTATGTCAGAAGATTTAATATTTTATAACTCTGGTGAAGCTGGTTTTATAGAGCTTGCAGATAACGTGACATCGGGTTCATCGCTCATGCCACAAAAAAAGAACCCTGATGCATTAGAGCTTATTCGCGGTAAAACAGGGCGTGTGTTTGGTGCCTTTAGCGCGATGATGATGACGTTAAAAGCGTTGCCACTTGCTTATAATAAAGATATGCAAGAAGACAAAGAAGGCATATTTGACGCAATGCCAACATGGCTTGCGTGTATTCATATGGCACAGGCTTGTATTAAAGGCGTTAAGGTAAGAGGCGATCGCACTCTTGCCGCAGCTAAAGGAGGTCATGCAAATGCAACTGAACTTGCGGATTACCTTGTTGCTAAAGGCGTACCTTTTAGAGAAGGCCATCATATTGTAGGTGTGCTGGTACAGCTTGCTATTAGCGAAGGCAAAACACTTGAAGATCTTTCGCTTGAGCAATATAAATCTGTAAGCGACGTGTTTGAGGATGATGTTTATCCGGTACTTGAAATTGACGCGTGTATAAAAGCACGTCAAGCGCTTGGTGGCACGTCTATTGAGCAAGTAACAAATGCAATAAAAGAAGCGAAAAAAAAACAGCAAATAACGGTTCGTGATGCCAACTTAGATGATGTTGAATCAATAGCTAAATTGGTTCAGCACTGGGCAACCGTAGGCGAAAACCTCCCGCGTGCTAAAAGTGATATGGTGCACTCTATAAATGAGTTTGCTGTAACTGAAATTAACGGCAGAGTAACTGGGTGTGCATCGTTGTATATATACGACACAGGCCTTGCTGAAATACGCTCATTAGGTATAGACCCCCAAAGTGCTGTTTCAGGGCAGGGTAGGCAGTTAGTTGAGCACTTATTAGTTAAAGCCAAAAAATTGGCGCTAAATCGGGTAATCGTATTAACACGTGTCCCTGACTTTTTCGAAAAGCAGCGTTTTACGTTTTGCTCTAAAGAGAGCCTGCCTGAAAAAGTAATGAAAGATTGTGAATTATGCCTTCGTAAAGAAAATTGTGACGAGGTAGCAATGGAATATATTTTAAAGCTAAGTAAAAGTACGGAGATCCCGTGTAAATACGTAGCTTAAACTCCCTGGATACAAAAAACGTACGGTTACCCCTGTGCGTTTTTTTATGTCTGCAGTAATTTGGTCTTGTCTTGTCTGAGTTGTTTTGTTTTATTTGATTGGTTGTATAAATATTTTATAGGTCTATTTAGCGTGTCAAAAAAAGTTGGCACATTGGTTGCTTTGTATTAAGTAAGATAGCAGAACTGCTATCGCTACTTTAAACAGGTGATGCATTTATCTACATAATAATGTGGTTAAAAGTTGAACCAAATATAATTAAAACTTTTACAAGGATCAATCACATGCAAGTTTCAGCTAATAGCCAAGTACAAATGCAAGCATACAATAAAACACAACAATTAAAGCCTGCAATGGAACAAACTGCTAGCCCTAAAACCCTGCAATCTGATACAGTAAGCTTCTCTCAAGAAGCGATGACTGCTGCGAGTACTGATTTACAGCGTGGTGGTTCATTACTTTCTGGTGGGACTGGTTCTCGCCCAAAATAGTTATATAGGTATTCGATGTTTTTATTTGAGCTGTTTGGTCTTTTTTCACTATCAGCCCTGGTTATGTGGGCTTTTTTGATGGCATTCTTTTTTAACATTTTTGTTTATAGTTTAGGTGTTAAAAGAAATACGACTTTACTAATCAGCTCACTTATTATGATGGTTTCTTATTCTGCAACTGATTATCTTTATACCTGGATATCATATTACAATACAACTTATTTTGATTGGGCTATACATGATGCTATTACTATTGCTAGTTTAATAATTGCTTATAGTGTAGTAAAGCGTTCTAGTACTTCTCTCTTATATTTAGTTACAGGTCTTTCCATAAATATGATTCTTGTGTTACTTATGCATTTAGATGTTTATATTTATGGTAATCAAGAGCCTTGGATTCTATGGGATATTTATCTTTATAGTGTAAATGTAATAGACTTAACAATGGTTGTCGCATTAATTGTTGATAGAGACTTCCTCGGTCTTCATAAATTAAAGAACAAAACCCTTAGCTACTTCAAGTCAAACGATACCCACAAAGTAACCTAGCTTAAATGTATGTTACTGAACCCCTAATGGTTTATATGCAAGCTTTTACTCAGTGGGGCTTTTTAATGGCCTTCCTGTATTGTTTGGCCTCTACTATAAATAAAGAAAATAAATCCACTGTTTATTTATCTATGATTATGCTTTTATCATATATTTCAAGTGGTTACATAAGGCTGTTAGACAGTTTATATTTAAACTCGGCGCTCTACGACTTTTTTACAATTTTAGCTTTGTTAACTTTACAGTACTTTAAAGTACTTCAACGCTCTACAGCTTTTCACTTCATCATCTTTGCATTAACAATAAATGCTGTACTCGCCTTAATATTGCATTACGATCTATACGTCTTATATAACTATGAGCCTTGGTGGTATTGGAGTGTTTATTCTATTGGTGTAAATATGTTCGATGTTTTAATGATTCTTTCACTAGTATTCAATAAAAATCTCAAAAATAATGGATAATATTCTAGTTAATCCAGCAATTTCTTTTTACATAGGTGCATTTATACAGTGGGGCTTTTTAATGGCTTTTTTGTACTCATTAGTTGTAAGTATTAACAAACCTAGAAAAGAAGCTGTATGGTTATCATTGGTTATGACAATTTCTTACTCCTCAAGCCTGTTTATCGATATACAACACATATCGTACCTTCAACTCTTTTTGTTTGATATAACAACTATTTTCGCCATCATTATTTTAAGGTTTTTCATTATTGAAAATCTTATATCGATCTACTTGTTGTTAGGGTTGACTATAAACTCATCATTATTTCTTGGTATGTATATAGATGTGTCAGTTTTTAATAATTACGAACCTTGGTGGTTTTGGTCATTCTATTCAATAAGTATTAATGTAGTCGATTTATCAATGATAGCTATATTTTTCATAAAGAAAGATTTTTTTAGCCTACATAAATTTAATTTACGATTACTTAAAATAAAGACGTGAATACGTGCAAATTATAGTGTTTTGATTAAAAATCATGACTGTTAAATTAGTTGAATATTTTTACCGAACTTACTAAAGGCTGTATATGACCGAGTTCCTTGTAAATACCGATTTTTTATTCTACATAGGGGGACTTGTGCAGTGGGGTTTTTTAATGGCATTTTTGTATTCATTAGTTTACTCAATTAATAATCCTAATAAAGGTAACGTTTGGTTATCGTTAATTATGTCACTTTCCTATTCATCAAGTATATTTATTGATATGGGGACTATTACCAGGGCAAGATCACGAACTTTACCTTGACTTAAAAGTATGATCTTATACTCCTTTTTTCAAGGAGCATTCTCATGCTTGATATTCAGCTATTTAAATATTTCGAATCAATCGATGATCCTCGCCAACAAGGTAAAGTGGTTCATAAACTATTTGATATCATATTCTTAGCCGTCAGCGCTGTTGTGTCTGGATGCCAAGGCTGGGAAGA